>JAAZAC010000172.1 GCA_012514545.1 Actinomycetales bacterium
GGCGTCAGCAGGTCGCGACGAGCCGGGCGAGCACGCGCGTGCCGAACCGGAGCGCGTCGAGCGGGATCCGCTCGTCGACCCCGTGGAACATGGCCGTGAAGTCCATGCCCGCGGGCAGCCGGACCGGGGCGAACCCGTAGCCCGTGATGCCGAGCCGGGACAGCGACTTGTTGTCCGTGCCGGCCGAGAGCGCGTACGGCAGCACGACGGCGCCGGGGTCCTCCGCCACGAGGGCGCCCGCCATCGCGTCGACGAGGGAGCCCGCGAACGGCGTCTCGAGCGCGACGTCGGTGTGGATCTCCTCGACGCGGACGCCCGGGCCGGCGAGCTCCGCGATCGTCGCCCGCGCGGCGTCGTCCTCGCCGGGCAGGAACCGCACGTCGATCTCGGCGCTCGCGCGCCCCGGCACGACGTTCGTCTTGTAGCCGGCCGTCAGCCTGGTCGGGTTCGCCGTCGTGCGCAGGGTCGCGCCGACGAACCGGCGGGCGGGTCCCAGCGCCTCGACGAGCCGGTCGACGGCGGCCTCGTCCGCCGGGTCGTACGGCAGGCCGGTGAGGTCCGCGACCCCGCGCAGGAGGGCCTGCACGGTGGGCGTGAGGCGCATCGGCCACGGGTGCGCACCGATCCGGGCGACCGCCGCGGCGAGCTCGGTGACCGCGTTCTCCGGGTTGACGGCCGAGCCGTGGCCCGCGCGCCCCTCCGCGACGAGCCGCAGCCACGCGATGCCCTTCTCCGCCGTCTGGAGCAGGTAGGCGCGGCGGCCAGCGACGTCGACGGAGAAGCCGCCCACCTCGCTGATCGCCTCGCTCGCCCCCTCGAAGAGCTCGGGGCGGCGGTCGACGGCGTACCGCGCCCCGTGCACGCCGCCCGCCTCCTCGTCCGCGAAGAACGCGACGACGAGGTCGCGGGGCGGCCGCCGGCCGGCGCGCACCAGGTCGCGCACGACCGCCAGGATCATCGCGTCCATGTCCTTCATGTCCACGGCGCCGCGACCCCACAGGACGTCGTCGCGCACCTCACCCGCGAACGGGTGCACGGCCCAGTCGGACGCCTCCGCGGGCACGACGTCGGTGTGGCCGTGCAGCACGAGCGCCGGCCGGGTCGGGTCCGCGCCCGGGACGCGGGCGACGACGCTCGTCCGCCGGGGGCGCGACTCGAACACCACCGGCTCGAGGCCGACCTCGGCCAGGGACGCGGCGACGTACTCCGCCGCCGCCCGCTCGCCCGGGCCGCTGTCGTCGCCGTAGTTGGACGTGTCGATCCGCAGGAGGTCGGCGCAGATGCGGACGGCCTCCTCCTCGGCCTCCGCCGACGCCGTCGACGCGGCCGGGCCCGGTCCGCCCGTGTCGCGGCGGGGGTCGAGGGTCGGGTCGTGGCTCGGGTCGGCGGGCATGCCCGTCACGCTACCCGGCGTCCACCAGTCCCCGGCGCGCGAGCAGCGGGCCGATCTCCGGGTCGCGGCCACGCAGCTCGCGGAAGGCGTCCATGACGTCCGTCGAGCCGCCCCGCGCGAGCAGCACGCGGCGGAAGCGCTCGCCGTTCTCGCGGGTCAGGCCGCCGTTCTCGCGGAACCACTCGACCGTGTCCGCGTCGAGCACCTCCGACCAGATGTAGCCGTAGTACGCGGCCGAGTAGCCGCCCGCGAAGACGTGCTGGAAGTACGTGCTGCGGTAGCGCGGCGGGACGGCCGGGAACGCCACCCCGGCGCGCTCGAGCGCGGCGGCCTCGAACGCCTCCACCGCGGCGACGTCGTCGGGCACCTCCTCGGGCGTCACCTGGTGCCACGCCTGGTCGAGGAGCGCGGCGGCGAGGTACTCCGTCGTCGCGAAGCCCTCGCCCCACTGGCGGGCCGCGAGCAGGGTGTCGACCCACTCGCGGGGCATCGGCTCCCCCGTCTCGTGGTGCACCGCGAACCGCGCGAGGACGTCCGGGTCCCACGCCCACATCTCGTTGACCTGCGAGGGGAACTCCACGAAGTCCCGGGGCACCTCGGTGCCCGCCTGCGACGGGAAGCGGACGTCGGACAGCAGGCCGTGCAGCGCGTGCCCGAACTCGTGGAACAGCGTGCGCACCTCGTCCCACGTGAGGAGGGTGGGCTCGCCGTCGGGCGGCTTGGGGATGTTGTGGTTGTTCACGACGACGGGCCGCTCGCCGAGGAGTCGGTTCTGCGGCACGAGCTCGTTCATCCAGGCGCCGCGGTGCTTGGACTCGCGCTGGTAGAAGTCGACGAGGAACAGGCCCAGCTCGCTGCCGTCGGCGTCGAGCACCTCGTAGACCCGCACGTCGGGGTGGTAGCCGCGCAGGTCGGTCCGGCGGCGGAAGCCGAGCCCGTAGAGCGCGGTCGCGGCGTGGAAGACGCCCTCGACGAGGACGCGCTCGAGCTCGAGGTAGGGCCGCAGCATCTCCTCGTCGATCGCGTACCGCTCCTGGCGCACGCGCTCGGCGTACAGGGACCAGTCCCAGGGCTCCAGGTGGGCGCCGGGCTCGTCCGCCTGCAGGGCCCGCTCGAGGGCCTCGGCCTCGCGCCGGGCGTTGGCGACCGCGGCGGGCGCCAGGCGCCCCAGCATCGCGTTGACGGCCTCGGTGGTCTTCGCGGTGCCGTCCTCGGCGACGTAGGCGGCGTGGTGGTCGTAGCCGAGCAGGCGGGCGCGGCGGGCCCGCAGCCGGGCGAGCTCGAGCAGCGTCGCGCGCGTGTCGTGCGGGCCGCCGCGCAGCCCCCGGGTGACCGAGGCCTCGTGGACCCGGCGGCGCACGTCGCGGCGGCGCAGCGAGGCCAGCGCGGGCTGGTGCGTGTAGAGCTGCAGCTCGATGAGCCAGCCGGTCTCGTGCCCCCGGCGGAGGGCCGCGGTGCGCGCCGCGGCGATCGCGTCCGGGCTGAGGCCCTCGAGCTCGGCCTCGTCCTCGACGAGCACCGCGGCGTCGTTCGTCTCGGCGAGCAGGGCCTGGGCGAACGTCGTCTCCAGCGCGGTGATGCGCTCGTTGAGGGCGCGCAGCTCCGCCTTGGCGTCCTCCGGCAGCCCGACGCCGGCGCGGCGCATGTCCGTGCGGAGCGTGTGCAGGAGCCACGCGGCGTCGGGGGCCAGGTCGACCTCGCCCGCCTCCGCACGCGCCGCCAGCGACTCGAGCCGGGCGTACAGCCGCGCGTCGAGGTAGATCGCGTCGCGGTGCGCGGCGAGGCGGGGCGCGACCTCGGCCTCGATCGCGTCGAGCTCGGGACTCGTGTCGGCGCTCGTCCGGTTGAAGAACTCCAGCGACACGCGCCGGAGCAGGCGGCCGCCGCGCTCGAGCGCGACGAGCGTGTTCTCCTCCGTGGGCGGCGCCGGGTCGGCGGCGACGGCGGCCACCTCGGCGCGGTGCTCCGCCATGCCCGCCTCGAACGCGGGCAGGTAGTGCTCGGGGCGGACGGCGGCGAAGTCGGGCAGCCCGTACGGCAGCGCCGAGTCCGCGGCGAAGGGGTTGGCCGGGTCCAGCCGGTGGTCGGTCACGCGTCGGTCCTCTCGTGGGGTCCGGGGCGGAGGCAGGGTCTCAGGGGGCGGCGCGCTCGACGTGCGCGCCGGCGTCGGCGGGCACGTCGCCGTCGGCGGGCGTGCCGGGCCACGGCTCGTTCGGGCCGCGGGGGTCGCCCCGGCAGATCGTGCCGACCCAGGCGTCCCGTCGCGCGCCGTCGCGGTGCGCGAGCTCGGCCCGGATCGTGCCCTCGACGCGGAAGCCCACCCGCCAGGCGACCCGCCGCGACGGCCAGTTGCCCACCATGGCGCGCCAGCTGACGCGCACGAGGTCGAGGCCGGCCGGGTCGAGGGCGTGGTCGACCACGAGGGCGGCCGCGCGCGTCATGACGCCGCGGCCCCGCCCCCACGGCGCCAGCCAGTAGCCGATCTCCGCCGTGCCCTGCTCGATGCGGTGCAGGCCCACCATGCCGAGCAGGGCGCGCGCGCCGTCGCGGACCGCCCAGGTCAGCTCCCGGCCGGACTCCCAGCCCGGCACGACGACGTTCTCGAGGAACGCGCGCGCCTCGGCGGGTCCGTACGGCTGCGGGATCGGCACCCACCGCGCGATGGCCGGGTCCTGGCACGCCCGCGTGATGTCGTCGACGTCCGCCTCCGTGGGCGGCTCGAGGTGGACGACGCCGTCGGAGAGCAGCGGGCGGGGCACCGGCTCACCCTAGCGGCGCGACGGGCGATCCCTCGCGGCGATTTCCGGTCAGGCGACCTCGATGCGGTCACGGCCCGCGGCCATCGCGCGCTCGAGCGCGGCCTCGGCGCGCCGGACGACCGCGTCGGCGTCGTCGTCGGGGCGGAAGGAGACGATCCCGGCCCCGAAGGCGACGCCCTCGCCGTCGGGCGTGGTCACCCAGCGGCGGCAGACCTCCTGCAGCCGCGCGACGAGCGAGACGGCGTCCCCGCGGCGCGTGCCCGGCAGGACGACGAGGAACCGGTCGTCGCCGACGACGGCGGCCTCGTCCGTGGCGCGCAGGGCGCCCGCGAGCACCTCGGCGACCCCGCGGAGCACCGCGCCGAGGGCCTCCGAGCCCCGGACGGCCTCGATCGTCGCCGCGCCGTCGATGCCGAGCGAGGCGACCGTGAGCGGGTGGTCGTGGTGCCGGGCGACCTCGACGTGGCTGCGGAGCACGCGGCGGACCTCCGCGGCGTCGAGGAGCGCGGCCGGCGCGTCGGCGTCCGGCAGCCGGGCCGGCGGCGGGGGCACGGGCACGGGGGCCGGCGCGACGGGGTCGGCCGTGGCCGCCGGGGCCGCGCCGACAGTGCCGTCAGCGCCCACGGGGTGCCGCGGCGCCACGACCGAGATCACCACGGCCGTGTCGCCCGCGGCGATCGTGCGGTGGGCCGCGACGACCCCCTCGGGCCACGAATCGAGCACGGAGCCCGGTCGCGCCTCGGGCACGAGGCTCACTGCCGCGCCGTTGCCACGGCGTACCACACCATCGAGATCGCGCACGATCACACCGATGCCGATCTCGTCCAGGAGCTCGAGGTCGAGGAGCACGTCACCGCCGTTCATCAGGTGTTCACAGTCTGCGGATGACGAGCACCTTGGGAAGTCCTGATGGCGCGGAGAGGCGGGTGAAAACGCTCCGCTGCGCGATTTTCCCGGCACGTCGTGCTGGACCACGAGCGGTTCACCCGCCGAGGCGTCCGAACTGCGGACACCTCCGCGGCCCCGGCGCCGCGGTCAGGCGAGGATCTCGGCGGCCGGGGTCACCGGCAGGTCGTGGGCCGCGCCGACCGCGGGATGGACCACCGTGCCCTCGTGGGTCGTCAGCCCGGCGGCGAGCGCCGGGTCGGCCCGGCAGGCCTCGCGCCACCCGCCGTCGGCCAGGGCGCGCAGGTACGGCAGCGTCGCGGCCGTGAGCGCCTGCGTGGAGGTGACCGGCACGGACCCGGGCATGTTCGTCACGCAGAAGAACACGACGCCGTGCCGCCGGAACGTGGGCTCGCGGTACGTCGTCGGGCGGGAGCCCGCGATGCAGCCGCCCTGGTCGATCGCGACGTCCACGACGACGGCGCCCGGCTGCATCTGCGCGACCGTCGCCTCCTCGACGAGGCGCGGGGTCCGCGCGCCGGGCACGAGCACCGCCCCGATGACGAGGTCGGCGCCGACGACGGCGTCGTGCACCGCGAGCGGCGTCGACGCCACGGTCCGCACGCGCCCGCGGTAGCGCTCGTCGAGCCGGCGCAGCCGTTCCAGGTTGACGTCGAGGATCGTGACGTCCGCCTGCAGCCCGACCGCCATGTCCGCCGCGTGCCGGCCCGCGGTGCCGCCACCCAGCACGACGACCCGCCCCCGCGGCGCCCCGGGCACGCCCCCGAGGAGCACGCCCCGTCCGCCCTGGGCGCGCAGCAGGTGGTGCGCGCCCTCCTGGGTCGCCAGGCGCCCGGCGACCTCGCTCATCGGCACGAGCAGGGGCAGCGTGCCGTCGGGCAGCTCGACGGTCTCGTACGCGATCGCCGTCGTGCCCGCGGCGAGGAGGGCGTCCGTGCAGGTCCGGCTCGCGGCGAGGTGGAGATACGTGAAGAGCACCTGGTCCCTGCGGAGCAGGTGGTGCTCGGCGGGCACGGGCTCCTTGACCTTGCACACGAGGTCGGCGGCCCAGGCGTCCTCGGCAGTCGGCACGAGCCGCGCGCCCGCGTCCCGGTACGCCGCGTCCGGGAGCCCGGCGCCCGCCCCGGCGCCCGCCTGGACGAGCACCTCGTGCCCCGCGGCCACGAGGGCGTGCGCGCCGGCGGGAGTCACCGCGACGCGGTACTCCTCCTCCTTGACCTCGGTCGGGATCCCGATCCGCACGCCGCCCCTCCTCCCCGGCCGGACGGATGCCGGGGCGCGCCGGGCCGGCCGGGCGACGGCGCCCCTGCTCGCAGGATGGCACGACGGGCGCCGCGAGGCGTGCTGGACTGCTCCTCGTGGCGTACCGCAAGCACCGACCCGATGCCCCGCCCGGCTTCTTCGCGTGCGAGGCCGCCGGCCTGCGCTGGCTCGACGTGCCCGGGGGCCCGCGCGTCGTGCGCGTCCTGGCCGTGGCGGACGACGCCCTCGACCTCGAGGAGCTGCACCCCGCCGCGCCGACGCCGACCGCGGCCCGCGCCTTCGGCGCCGCGCTCGCGCGCCTGCACGACGCCGGCGCGCCCGCCTTCGGCGCGCCGCCCGACGGCTGGGCGGGCGACGGCTTCTTCGGCCCCTTGGACGACCCGCTCCCCCTGCGGGCGGGCGCCTACGACCGCTGGGGCGCGTTCTACGCCGACCTGCGGGTCGAGCAGGTCCGCGCCGAGCTGGAGGCGCGCGGGCGCCTGTGCCCCGCCCTCGCCCGCGACCTCGAGTGCCTCTCCGCCGCGCTGCGCGCGGGCGCGTGGGACGACGACGAGCCGCCGGCGCGCCTGCACGGCGACCTGTGGTCGGGGAACGTGGTGTGGACCGCCGACGGCACGGTCCTCATCGACCCGGCCGCGCACGGCGGGCACCGCCTGACGGACCTGGCGATGCTCGAGCTGTTCGGGGCGCCGCACCTCTCCGAGATCCGGGCGGGGTACGCCGCCGTGCACCCCCTGCCGGCCCCGGGCGCCTGGGACGATCTGGTGGCGCTCCACCAGGTGTACCCGCTCGGCATGCACGCGGTGCTCTTCGGCGGCGGGTACGTGGGCGCGTTCGCGCGCCTCGTCGCGCGCCTGGCCGCGGCGGCCTGACGCGCCGCCGGGGGCGCGGGGACGGTCGGCCGACCGCCCGCCGCGCCCCCGGAGCGGGTGTCAGCCGCGCGGCTCGACGGTCAGCGTGACCGTCTGGCCGGGCTCGACGGTGCCCTCGGCCGGGTCCTGCGCGACGACGCGGTACGCGGTGGCGTCGTCGACGGTGACGGGCTGGCCCGCGGCGTCGACGATCGTGTACTCGAGGCCGGCGCGCATGAGGTTGCCCTGCGCCGTCTCGAGGATGAGGAGCGTCACGTCGGGCACCTCGACGGGGCCCGACTCCTCCGGCTCGTCCTGCGCCTCGGGCGCCTCCTCCGTCGCGGTCTCGGTCGCGGGCTCGGTGGGCTCGTCGGCGTCGGACGTGCAGCCGCTCAGGAGCAGCGCAGCCAGGACTGCCGAGGCGGCCGCGGCGGAGCGAACGTGGGAAAGCCTCATCGGATCGTGTCCTCCGTGGGTGCGAGCGGCGGCGGGCGGGTCACCCGCCGGTCACGCGTCGGCCGCCCCCGGGGACGCCGGGGTCCGTGCCCGACGTCGTGGCCACAGCACCGTACGCCTGTTCGGTGACACGGGCCGCCCGATTTTCCCAGGGGCCGAACTCAGGCCGCCGTGGCTATGCGACCCGACGTGACGAGCGTCACGCCCCCTCGGCGGGCAGCGTGACGACGGCGGCGGCCGGGTCGCCCCGGTGGGCCGCCAGCTCGACCACCACCTCGCCGTCGGGCACGACGACACGTCGCCGGCCCGCGTCCCACGTCCCCAGCGGCCGCAGCGACCCCGTGACGACGACGTCGACCGCGGCGCCCGCGGGCACGGCGGCGGCGGCGAAGCCCAGCAGGTGCCGCTCGCCCGACGGCGCGATGCCGTACACCTGCGCGACGTGCCGCCCGTCCCGGTCCCCGGTGTTGGTCAGCCGCGCGACGACGCGCACCTCCTCGCCGTCCCGGCGGGCCTCGACGAGCTCGGTGGCGATCGTCGTGTACGACAGGCCGAAGCCCAGCGGGTAGGCGGGCTCGACGCCGAGGCGCTCGAGGTGCCGCGCGCCGAACCACCTGTCGTACACGGCCACCGTCGCGTCCCGGTCGAACGGGGGCAGGTGGTCGGCCGACGTCGGGACGACGAACGGCAGGCGCCCGCCCGGGTCCACCCGGCCGAGCAGGACGTCGGCGAGCGCGTGCCCGCCCTCCATGCCCGCGTACCACATCATCACGAGGCCGGGCACCTCGTGGCGCCACTCCTCCATGAGCACGGCGCCCGCGGTGACCACGGCGACGACCGTGCGCGGCTGGGCGGCCGCGACCGCGCGGACGAGCGCGACGTCCTCGGCGGGCAGGTGCAGGTCGGCCCGGTCCCCGCCCACCGTCTCCCCGGCGGCCAGCGAGAGGCCCGCGGAGGTGGCGTCGAACAGCTCGTCGCGGATGGCCCGCTCCTCGTCGTCCACGGGCTCCGGGTAGAGGCCGGCGAGCTCGGGGCGGGTGAGCACGTCCCCGTCGACGAACTCGCCCTCGTCCTCCGCCGTGTACCCGACGACGACGACGGCGACGTCCGCGGCGGCGGCGCGCGCGGCGGCCGCGGCGGGGTCGGCGTCGGCGACGTGCTCGACGACGGCGTCCGGCAGGGCCGCGCGCAGGCCGGCGAGCGCCGTGACCACCTCGGGCGGGTGCACGTCGGACGAGCCGTGGTCGCCGGTGTTGGGCAGGTCGGCGAGCCGCCCGAGGACCGCCACGCGCGTGAGGCGGCCCGCGTCGAGCGGCAGCACCGGCTCCCCCGCGACGGGCTCGTTGCGCAGCAGCACCATCGCGCGCGCCGCCACCTCGCGCGCGAGCGCCCGGTGCTCGGGGCACGCGAGCACCGACGCGTCGGGCGCGTCGGCGCGCGCGGCGTGGTGCCGCAGCTGGGTGGCGAGCGTCCGCAGGCCGGCGCGCTCCACGTCCGCCCACGACGCGCGGCCCGCGGCGATGTCGGCCGCGAGGTGGGTGGCGCGCTGCTGGGCGAACGGCGCCTCGACGTCGAGCCCCGCGCGCAGCGCCGCCGTGCCGTCCCGCATGCCCCACATGAAGTCCGTGATGACGGTGCCCTCGAAGCCCCAGTCCTCCCGCAGCACCTGCGTGAGCAGGTAGGGGTTCTGGCCGGCCCACTCCCCGTTGACCGAGTTGTAGGCGCTCATCACGGCCGCGGCGCCCGCCTCGATCGCCCGCCGGAAGTGCGGCAGGAAGAGCTCGTGCAGCGTCGCCTCGTCGACCTGCACGTCGACGGTGAACCGCGCGTTCTCCATGGAGTTGAGCGCGTAGTGCTTGACGCACGGCATCGCGTGCGGCGCGGTGCCGCGGACGAGGGCGGCGCCCATCTCCCCCAGGAGCACGGGGTCCTCGCCGTAGGTCTCCTGCGCCCGCCCCCAGGCCGGGTGGCGCGGCAGGTTGATGCACACGCCGCCGAAGAAGTTCCCGCCCTGGGCGTGGATCTCGGCGCCGATCGCCCGGCCCACGCGCTCCTCGAGCGCGACGTCCCACGTGGCGCCCCGCGCCATCGACACCGGGAAGGCGGTGCCGTGGCCGGAGACGCAGCCGCGCGGCCCGTCGACGAAGAGCAGGCCGGGGATGCCGAGGCGCGGCACCGCGCCCATCGGGTAGGGCCGCACGTTGTAGCCCTCGGTGAGCATGGACCGCATGCCCCGCCAGAACGGGATGTCGCCGTCGAGCAGGCCGAGGCGCTCGCTGTCGTCGAGCGCGGCGTAGAGCGCGCGCGCCTCGGCGACGGGGTCGGCGCCCGCGCGCACGCGGGCGACCGCGGCCTCGAAGGCGCCGGGGTCGTCGGGCAGGTCGGTCGGTCGGGCGGGCAGCGGCTGAGCGTCGTCGGTCACCCCAGGGGTGTACCACAGCCCGCCCCCGGGAGGCCCGCACCCGGCCCGAGGACGCGCGGCGTCGGGCGGACGGCGACCCGCCGGGGCGTCCCGGGCGGCCCGTCGGCCGGCTCAGGCGAGGCGCACCCGCTCGTCCAGCCGCGGCACGACGGCGATGCAGCCGAGCTCCGCGCGGACCCGCTCGGCGAACGCGCGCGAGCCCTGCTCCTCGCCGTGCACCACGTAGACGACCTCCGGGCGCTCCGGCAGCGCGCGCAGCCAGTCGAGCAGCTCGCTCGCGTCGGCGTGCACGGAGAACTCCTCGTCGGCCACGA
>JAAZAC010000173.1 GCA_012514545.1 Actinomycetales bacterium
CGCGTCCGCGGCGCTCGTCGCGCTGGCGGGCCGCCCGCTGGAGCACCGCCCCGTCGCCCCGACGACGCTGCTCGCCGCCCGGGCGCTGCTCGCCGTCGGCGCGGTGCTCATGGTCCTCGGCACGGTCACGACGGGCGCCGGGCCGCACGGCGGCGACGACGAGGTCGCGTACCGCTACGCCGTCGACCCGGTGCTCGCGGCGAAGGCCCACGCCGCCGCGGTCTGGGCGTTCGTGCTGCTCGTGCTCGCCGGCCTGTGGCTCCTGCGGCGCGAGGGCACCCGCGGGCCCGTGTGGCGCGCCTGGCTCGTGCTGCTCGGCGTGACGCTCGCCCAGGGCCTCGTCGGCTACGTGCAGTACTTCACCGGCCTGCCCGAGGTGCTCGTGGGCGTCCACCTGCTCGGCACCGGCCTCCTGACGACGGCGCTCACCTGGGCCTGGTGCCGGCTGCGCTGGGCCTAGGAGCCGAGCGCGAAGGTCTGGATCGCGAGCACGGCGGCGCCGCGGCACCAGTCGGTGTCGTCCCCCGGGAGGGTCGCGAGGGGGATCCGACGCGCCCGGGGGTCACGGTCGGCGCGCAGGCCCTCCTCGACCGCCTCGCGGGCGACGTGGACGAGTCGCACGCCCTCGCCCCCGACGATGACGAGCTGGGGGACGGTGAGGTTGGCGATAGCGGCGAGGAGGCGGCCGAGGCCGCGCCCGGCGTCGTCGACGACGCGGCGGGCGGCGGGGTTGCCGCGCTCCGCCGCGTCGAGGGCGGCGTCGTAGTCGTGCTCGCGCCCGAGGGCGTGGGAGACCGCCTCGACGATGGCCGTGCTCGTGAGGATCGAGCGCGCGCAGCCGCGGTGCCCGGCCGGGCAGAGCGGGCCGAGCGGGTCGAGCGGCCAGTGGCCGACGAGCCCGATGCCGGAGTCCTCGTCGACGACGATGCCGCCGTTGACGACGAGGCCGTACCCGACGCCGGCGCCGAGGGTGACCACGGCGAACCGGTCGAGGCCGCGGCCCGCGCCGAACCAGTGCTCGCACTCGGTGAGCGCGACGAGGTCGTTGTCGACGACCGTCGGGATCCCGGTGCGCTCCTCGACGAGGGCGCGCAGGTCGACGTCGTGCCACCCGAGGAACGGCGCGTCGACGACGACCCCGCCGCGGGTCAGCGCACCCACGCCGATCCCGAGGGCGGAGACCTCGACGCCCGGGGGGACGAGCTCGTCGACGAGCTCGCCGATGGCCGCGACGACCTCGGCGGGCTCGCGCGAGCCGAGCGTGCGACCCGCCTGACCAAGGACCCCCGCGCGCAGGTCGGTGAGGACGCCGAGCACGGCCTCGCCGGTCAGCTTGAGGCCGAGGAAGTGCCGGGAGCCGGCGACGACGTCGAGGAGCCGCTTGGGGCGGCCCACGCGGGCTGCCGGGTCCTCGCCGATCTCCTCGAGGAGGCCGGCCTTGAGCAGGGGGCCGACGAGCCGCGTGAGCGAGGCGGCCGAGAGGTTGAGACGGCGAGCGAGGTCGCTGCGGGCGAGCGGCCCGTGGCGGAGCACCTCGAGCGCGACGGCGTGCGCCGTGCCTCGCTCGGGGATCCAGGTCGCCGTCCGTGCCATGCTCACTCCTTCGGAGGGTTTCTTCCGTGGCTGAATGAATCGTAACCGAACTGCGACCTTCGCCGCACCCTTGACACCCTATTATCTTCTGCCGTAGAAGTAATGCCCTCGCCCGGGCCCCGAACGACCGCCGTCGACTGGAGACCGCAATGAAGCGCCTGCCCCGTTCCGCCCTCGCCCTCGCAGCGACGGTGACGGCCATGCTCGCCGTCACGGCCTGCTCCTCCGGTGGCGACTCCCCGCCCGCCGCCGACCAGGACGGTTCCACGTCCGAGAACATCACCCTGACCTTCTGGGGCTCCTACGGCAACGGCGGGCACTCCGCCCAGCAGGACGTCCTCAACAACGAGCTCATCCCCGCCTTCGAGGCCGAGCACCCCGGCGTCACCGTCGAGTACGTCGACATCCCCTACGACGACCTGCTCCAGAAGCTCACCACGAGCTCGGCGGCCGACGAGCTGCCGGACATCGTGCGCGCCGACCTCGGCTGGGTCCCCCGCTTCGCCGACCTCGGCGTCCTCGTCCCCCTCTCCGACGTCATGCCCGACTGGGACGAGCTCGCCGACGCGGTCTTCCCGGGCGTCCTCGCCACGAACTACTACGACGGCAAGTACTACGGCCTGCCGCTCAACACCAACACCCGCGTCCTCATCACCAACCCCGCGGCGCTCGAGGCCGCCGGCAGGGACGCGCCGCCGAGCACCTTCGACGAGTTCGTCGCCATGGGCGAGGCGCTCGAGGGCACGGGCATCACCCTCTTCGCCGACGGCGGCCTCGGGGCCTGGAACGTCATGCCGTGGATCTGGTCCGGCGGCGGGGACATCACGGACGCCGAGCTGACGACGTCCAGCGGCGTCCTCGACAGCGACGCCAACGTCGCCACCATCGAGATGCTCGTGGACCTCTACCGGGCCGAGAAGATCTCCAGCGGGATCATTGGCAACGAGGGCGCCGTCTCCACGAGCGAGGGCCTGCCCGGCGGCAACTACGCCACCATCCTCGACGGGCCGTGGATGACCTCGATCTGGTCGGAGCAGTTCCCCGGCTTCGAGCCCGTCTTCTCCCCGGTCCCCGCCGGCCCCGGCGGCTCGGTGAGCGTCGTCGGCGGCGAGGACATCGTCCTCACCACCGCCTCCGAGCACCAGGAGGCCGCGCTCGACTTCATCCGCTTCACGCAGACGGAGAAGTTCCAGATGGCGCTCGTGCCCACCGGCCAGCTCACCGTCATCAAGGCCCTCGGCGACAAGCAGATCGAGATCGCGCCCGAGCTCGAGGTCTTCACCCGCCAGCTCGAGACGGCCAAGAACCGCCTCGCCATCACGCAGGGCGCCGAGGTCGACGCGATCCTCAACGCCGAGCTCACCCCCGCGTTCGAGGGCAAGGTCTCGGTGCGCGAGGCCCTGCAGAACGCCGCGGCACGGATCGACGAGCTCCTGCCGCGATGACCCTGCAGGACACCAAGGTCCGGGAGGCCGCCTCGCACGAGGCGGCCTCCCGGCCCCGCCGACGGCGCGTCCCCCTCACGCCGTACCTCTTCCTCGCCCCCGGCCTGGCCCTCTTCGCCGTCTGCGTCCTCTACCCCATCACGCAGGCCGTGCGGATGAGCTTCTACGACTGGAAGATCGTCGCGAGCGCGACGAGCGAGTTCCTCGGGCTCGACAACTACGCCCGCGCCCTCGAGGACCCGCAGTTCTGGGTCGCCCTCGGCAACACCGGGTTCTACGCCGTGGCCACGCTCGTCCCCCAGGTCGTGCTCGGGCTCGCCGTCGCCCTCCTCCTCCACAAGCGCAGCCCCGCCCAGCCGCTGTACCGCGTGCTGTACTACCTGCCCGTCGTCACGAGCTGGGTCGTGGTGTCCCTGCTCTTCCGCTTCCTCTTCGCCGACGCCGGGCTCGTCAACTTCGCCCTGAGCGAGGTCGTCCCCGTGACCGACGGCCAGATCTCCTGGCTCGCCGACCGCTGGACCGGCATGGTCGCCATCAGCGCCCTCGGCGTGTGGAAGGGCATCGGCTGGTCGATGATGATCTTCCTCGCCGCCCTCCAGGGCGTGCCGACCTCGCTCCTCGAGGCGGCCACCGTCGACGGCGCCTCCCGGTGGCAGCGGTTCCGGGCCGTCACGCTGCCGGCGATCCGCGCCGCCCTGGGCTTCGTGACGATCATGCTCGTCATCGGCAGCTTCAACGTCTTCATCTCCGTCTACCTCATGACGGGCGGCGGCCCCGCCGGCCGCACCGACGTGCTGCTGACGTACATGTACCACCAGGCGTTCGGGAACCTCGACTTCGGCTACGGCTCGGCGATCGCCGTCATCCTCACCGCGATCGTGCTCGTGCTCTCGCTCGTCCAGCTGCGCCTCTTCCGGGACCGCGACGCGGGGCAGGTGCCATGAGGACCTCCCTGCCCCGCGCCGTCGTCGTCGCCCGGCACGTGCTGCTCCTCGCGGGCGCGTTCGTCATGGTGGCGCCGTTCCTGTACATGGTGTCGATCTCGTTCACCGAGAACAGCTACGTGCTCACCACGCCCCCGCAGTTCATCCCCGACCCGCCGACGACGGCCAACTACGAGCGTGTGCTCGCCATGGGCACCATCCCCCGCGCCTTCCTCACCTCGCTGGGAGTCGCGAGCGTCACGACCGTCGTCTCGCTGCTCGTCAGCTCGATGACCGCCTACGCCTTCGCCCGCTTCACCTTCCCCGCCAAGGAGCTGCTGTTCCGGGTCCTCCTCGTGGGCCTCATGATCCCCGCGGTCATGCTCCTCGTGCCGCAGTTCATCCTCGCCAAGCACCTCGGGCTGCTCGACAGCCACCTCGGGCTCGTCGTGTTCTACGTGGCCGGCTCGCTCGCGCTCAACACGTTCCTGCTGCGCGGCTTCTTCGAGTCGATCCCCGCCGAGCTCGACCAGGCGATGCAGGTGGACGGCGCGAACGCGTGGACCCGCTACTGGCGGCTCGCGCTCCCGCTGGCCCGGCCGGGCCTCGCGACGGCGACGATCTTCACCTTCTTCGGGGCGTGGGACGAGTTCGCCTGGGCCCTGACGATCCTCAACGACCCCGACCTGCAGACCCTGCCGATCGCCATCCGCCTCCTCGCGGGCCAGGGCAACAACGCCGTGCAGTGGGGCCTGGTGTTCGCGGCCTCCGCCATCGCGATCGTGCCGGTGATCGTCGTCTTCCTCCTCTTCCAGCGCCACTTCGTCCAGGGCCTCACCTCCGGGGCCGTGAAGGGATGACCGTGACCGAACCGCGGCCGGAGCTCCTCCCCGAGCTCGCGACCTTCCCCGCCGGCCGGGAGGTGCGCGTCGAGGTGCGCGACCTGCGGCCCGGCACGCTCCGCGTGCGGCACCTCGGCGAGGTCGTCGCGGAGGTGCCGCACGACGGCCACGGGCTCGTCTCCCTCGGCGCGCTGGCGCCCGGCGGCTACGGCGTCGAGGCCGAGGGCGTCCGCACCGCCCTCGACGTGCAGCGCGAACCACGCTCCCGGCTGCGGTACGGCTTCGTCGCGAGCTTCCCGCCCGGCCGCGACCCGGGCGGGGTCGCCGAGCTGGCGCGCCGGCTCCACCTCACCGCGGTGCAGCTGTACGACTGGGCCTACCGGCACGCCGACCTGCTCGGCGGCGGGGAGGAGTACGTCGACCCGCTCGGTCGGCCCGTCTCGCTCCCCACCGTGCGCGCCCTCGCCGCGGCGCTGCGCGCCTGCGGCGCCGACCCGCTCGGCTACGCCGCGGTCTACGCCGTCGGCGAGGAGGAGTGGGCGCGCTGGAGCCACCTCGCCCTCCTGAGGGCCGGGGGCGAGCCCTGGTCCCTCGGGACCTTCCTGCGCATCGTCGACCCCGCGCACCCCGAGTGGCTCGAGCACCTCGCCGGTCAGCTGCGCCGCGCCGTCGCCGAGACCGGCCTCGCGGGCTTCCACCTCGACCAGTACGGCTACCCGCGCCGCGCGCGGCGCGCCGACGGTGCCCGCGTCGACGTCGCGGAGTCCTTCGCGACGCTCCTCGCGCACCTCCGCGCGCAGCTGCCCGCCGAACGCCTCGTCTTCAACCAGGTCAACGACTTCCCCACCTGGCGCACCGCGCACAGCCCGCAGGACGCCGTCTACATCGAGCCCTGGCACCCCCAGGACGACCTGGGCGACCTGGCACGCACCGTCGAGCGCGCGCGGCGTGCGGGCAAGCCGGTCGTCCTCGCGGCCTACCAGTCGGTCTACCGGTCCGCCGACGCCGCGAGCGCGGACACCGCGACCGCGCTCACCATGGCCACGCTCTTCTCCCACGGCGCGACCCAGCTCCTCGCGGGCGAGGAGGGGAACGTCCTCGTCGACCCCTACTACGTCGACAACCACCCCGCCGAGCCGGGCACCCTCGCTCTCCTGCGCCGCTGGTACGACTTCCTCGTCGAGCACGACGAGCTCCTCATGGGCCCCCAGGAGGACGTCACCACCGCGTACGTCGGCCCGTACAACGACGAGTGCGACGTCGTGGGCCTCCCGTGCACGGGCGAGCCGACCGCGGGCGCGGTGTGGCGACGCGTCGTCCAGGTCGACGGGCGGCTCGTCGTCCACCTCGTCAACCTCCTCGACCAGCCCGACGCCCGCTGGGACGCCCCCCGCGCCGCGGTCCGCCCGGTGACGGGCGGCGTGCTGCGGATCCGGCGCGTCGCGGGGCGGCCGCGGGTGCGCGTCGCGGACCCCGACGGCGAGGGGTACCTGCGGGACGTCCCCGTGCGCGACGACGGCGAGCACGTGCTCGCCGAGCTCCCCCCGCTGCGGGTGTGGCAGCTCGTCCTCGTCGACCCCTGGGGGGAGGAGGCGTGAGCGCCGCCGACGAGGACTGGTGGCGCCGCTCGGTGGTGTACCAGGTGTACCCGCGCAGCTTCGCCGACTCCGACGGCGACGGCATCGGGGACCTCCGCGGGATCACCGAGCACCTCGACCACCTCGAGCACCTCGGCGTGGACGTCGTCTGGCTCTCGCCGATCTACGCCTCCCCCCACGCGGACAACGGCTACGACATCTCCGACTACTTCGCCATCGACCCCGTCTTCGGGACGTTCGACGACTTCGACGAGCTCGTCGAGGCGCTGCACCGGCGCGGCATGCGGCTCGTCATGGACCTCGTCGTCAACCACACGTCCGACGAGCACGCGTGGTTCCGCGAGTCGGCGAGCGGGCCGGACAGCCCCCTGCGGGACTGGTACTGGTGGCGCCCCGCGCGTCCCGGGACGGTGCCCGGGCTCCCCGGGAGCGAACCGAACAACTGGGAGTCCTTCTTCTCGGGTCCCACCTGGACCTTCGACGAGCGCTCGGGCGAGTACTACCTGCACCTGTTCGCCCGCAAGCAGCCCGACCTCAACTGGGAGAACCCGGAGGTGCGGCAGGCCGTCTACGCGATGATGCGCTGGTGGCTGGACCGCGGGGTCGACGGCTTCCGCATGGACGTCATCAACCTCATCTCGAAGGACCCCCGGCTGCCCGACGGGAAGGTCGGCCCCTCCGGACTCGGGGACGGCTTCCCCTTCTACGGCTGCGGCCCGCGCATGCACGAGTTCCTCCAGGAGATGCACCGGGAGGTGTTCGCGCCGCACCCGGGTCGCCTGCTCACGATCGGGGAGATGCCGGGCGTCGGCATCGACGACGCCCGCCGCGCCACGGACCCCCGCAACCGCGAGCTCGACGTCGTCTTCCAGTTCGAGCACGTCGGCCTCGACCACGGCCCGCACGGGAAGTGGTGGCCGCGCCGCGCCCGCGTCGAGGAGCTCGTCGCGACCTTCTGCCGCTGGCAGACCGGTCTCGCCCCGCACGGCTGGAACAGCCTGTACTGGGGCAACCACGACCAGCCGCGCGTCGTCTCCCGCTTCGGCAACGACCGGGAGCACCGGGTCGCCTCGGCGACGGCGCTCGCCACGATCCTGCACCTGCAGCAGGGCACGCCCTTCGTCTACCAGGGCGAGGAGATCGGCATGGCGAACGCCCCCTTCTCCTCGATCGAGGACTTCCGCGACATCGAGAGCCTCAACCACTTCGCCACGGCGACCGCGCGCGGCATCCCACCGGAGGAGGTCCTCGCCGGGATGCGCCCGGCGAGCCGCGACAACGCCCGCACCCCGATGCAGTGGAGCGCCGCCCCGCACGCCGGCTTCACGACGGGCACCCCGTGGATCGACGTCAACCCCGACCACCGCGAGGTGAACGTCGAGGCCCAGCGCGGTGTGCCGGGGTCCGTCCTCGAGCACTACCGCAGCCTCGTCGCCCTGCGCCGCACGGACGACGTCGTCGTCCACGGCTCCTTCGAGCACCTGCCCACGGAGCACCCTGAGGTCTTCGCCTTCGCCCGGCGCCTCGGGCAGGACTGGCTCTGCGTGGTGGCGAACCTCTCGGACGAGTCCCGGGACGTGCGGCTCGCGCGGGACCTGGCCGCCCGCGAGCTCGTGCTGCGGAACGCCACGGGGCCCCTGGGTCCCCTGGCACCCTGGGAGGTGCGCGTGCACCGCGGCGCGGGGCCGCTGCCGACGCCGTCGGGCTCCTGACGGCGCCGACGGCCCGCGATCAGCCCGTGGGGCGCAGGTCCGTCCAGCCGCGCGAGCGCGCCGCGTGCGCCGCGAGCACGCCGATGACCGTCGACGGGCTGCGCAGCCGCCCGCCCAGCACGGCGGTCACCGCGTCGTCCAGCGGCACCCACACGGCCGTCATGTCCGCCTCCTCCGCCTCGCGGACGTGCCGCTCGTCGTCGGGCACGGGCGAGAGGTCGCGCGCGAGGAACACGTGCAGCGCCTCGTCGCTGCCGCCCGGCGAGCTGAGGTACTCGGTGAGCAGCCACCACGCGCCCGCGACCAGGTCGGCCTCCTCGGCCAGCTCGCGCCGGGCGGCCGCCAGCGGCGGCTCCCCCGGCACGTCCAGCAGGCCCGCGGGCGGCTCGAGGAGCTCGGCGCGCACCGGGTGACGGTACTGGCGCAGCAGGAGGACGCGGTCGTCGTCGTCCAGCGCGATGACGGACACGGCGCCGGGATGGCGGACGAACTCGCGCGTCACCGTCCCGGCCGCGCCGAGGTCGACGGTCTCGCTCACCACGTCCCAGACCATGCCGCGGTGCAGCACCCGGGACTCGCTGACGGGGCGCGTCCCGGGGAGGTCGGCGAGGTCCATCAGGCGCCGGCGGGGGCGGGCGCCTGCTCGGCCTCGCGCGCCGCGGCGCGGGCGTCGAGCGCCGCGCGGACGAGCCCCGCGAACAGCGGGTGCGCGCGCGTGGGCCGCGACTGGAACTCCGGGTGCGCCTGCGTGCCGACGTAGTACGGGTGCACGTCGGCCGGCAGCTCGACGAACTCCACGAGCGTGCCGTCCGGCGACGTGCCCGAGATGACCAGGCCGGCCTCCTCGAGCTGCTGCCGGTACGCGTTGTTCACCTCGTAGCGGTGCCGGTGCCGCTCGTGCACCCGGTCGGTGCCGTAGGCCTTGGCGGTCACCGTGCCGGGCACGAGCACCGCCTCGTACGAGCCGAGCCGCATCGTGCCGCCCATGTCGCCGTCGCCCTCGACGATGGCGAGCTGCTCGGCCATCGTCGCGATGACGGGGTGCTCGGTGCCGGGGTCGAACTCCGACGACGACGCCCCCGCCAGCCCGAGCACGGACCGCGCGTACTCCATGACCATGACCTGCAGGCCGAGGCAGAGGCCGAGCGTGGGCACGCGGCGCGTGCGGGCCCAGGTGAGCGCGCCGATCTTGCCCTCGACGCCGCGCACGCCGAAGCCGCCCGGCACGACGACGGCGTCCACCCCGGCGAGCGCCTTCTCGGCGCCCTCGGGGGTCGCGCAGCGGTCGGAGGCCACCCAGCGGATGCGCACCTTGGCGTCGTTGGCGAACCCGCCGGCGCGCAGGGCCTCGGTCACGGACAGGTAGGCGTCCGGCAGGTCGACGTACTTGCCGACGAGCGCGACCTCGACCTCGTGGGCGGCGTCGTGCACGACCTTCGTCACGCGGTCCCACGCGCTCCAGTCCACGTCCCGGAACGGCAGGCGGAGCCGCTGCACGACGTACGCGTCGAGCCCCTCCCGGTGCAGCACGCGCGGGATGTCGTAGATGCTCGGCGCGTCGGCGGCGGTGACCACGGCCTCGACGTCCACGTCGCAGAAGAGCGCGATCTTGCGCTTCGTCGACTCCGGCAGCTCGCGGTCCGAGCGCAGCACGAGCGCGTCGGGCTGGATGCCGATGCTGCGCAGCGCGGCCACGGAGTGCTGGGTCGGCTTGGTCTTCAGCTCGCCGCTCGGGGCGAGGTAGGGCACGAGCGAGACGTGCAGGAAGAACACGTTGTCACGGCCGACGTCCTGGCGGACCTGGCGCGCGGCCTCGATGAACGGCAGCGACTCGATGTCGCCGACCGTGCCGCCGATCTCCGTGATGATGACGTCGACGTCGGGGCCCGCCTGGGCGCGCATCCGCGCCTTGATCTCGTCGGTGATGTGCGGGATGACCTGCACGGTGTCGCCGAGGAACTCGCCCCGGCGCTCCTTGGCGAGCACGCTCGAGTAGATCTGCCCGGTCGTCACGTTCGCCTGCGCCGTCAGCGGCACGTCGAGGAAGCGCTCGTAGTGCCCGATGTCCAGGTCCGTCTCGGCGCCGTCGTCGGTGACGAAGACCTCCCCGTGCTGGAACGGGTTCATCGTCCCGGGGTCGACGTTGATGTACGGGTCGAGCTTCTGCATGGTGACCCGCAGCCCGCGCGAGCGGAGCAGCCGGCCGAGGCTCGAGGCCGTCAGGCCCTTGCCGAGAGAGGAGGCGACGCCCCCCGTGACGAAGATGTGCCGGGTCACCTGGTCCGACCGCCCGGAGAGTCGGTTCGCGCGCTCTGCCACGGGCTTCCACTCTACCGGACGGGCCCGACGCCGCCCGGCCGACTCTCGGGCGCGCCCGCCAGGGACCGCTCGCGCAGCGCCGAGAGCAGGCCCCGGTCGCCGACGGCGGCCGCGGCCACGACCGCGGCCAGGCACACGAGCGCGCCCGCGACGGCGCCGCCGACGGCGAGCCACGCCGCCGCCGTCGAGGTCGCCGCCGGCCCGACCGTCCCGAGGACGGCGTCCACGACGACCCGCCCGACGACGGCCCCCGCCACCGCGCCGAGGCCGAGCGCCGCGCCCGTCCGCCCCACGCCCGCCACCGCGGCCCGCCCGGCGGAACGCACGAGCCCGACGAGGAGCCCGACGCCCGCGACGGACATGCCGGCCGTCGTCGCGATCCCCAGGCCGAGGAGCGTGCCGACGCGGTCCCGCTCCCCGCCCGTGAGCAGCACGACCGCCACGGCGGCCACCGCCGCGGCCACGAACCAGCCGAGCGCCGTCGCGGTCACCGCCGCCCGGCCGCGGTGCAGCACGTACAGCGCGCGGCTGACGTGCAGGATGAGCGCGAAGCCGCACAGCCCGGGCGCCATCCACGTCAGCCCCACGGCCATCCCGCCCACGTCCGCCCCGCCGGGCACGACGAGGTCGAACACGGCCTCGACCGCCGGCGCCGCGGCGACGAGCACGGCCGCGCCGAGGACCGACACCGCGAGGACCACGCGCGTCGTGCGCGCGCTGAGCCCGGCGAACGCGACGGTGTCCTCGTTCGCGGCGTGCTCGGCGAGGCGCGGCAGCGCGGCGGTGGCCAGCGGGTACGCGAGCACCGCGTACGGGAGCACGTAGACCGCCTGGGTGTACAGGACGACCGGCCAGGTCCCGTCGGTGCCGTAGCGGTTCGCGAGCGCCATCGTGACGACGACGCTCGCCTGCTGCGCCACGAGCGCGCCCACCCCGGCCGCGGCGAGGCGCCGCGCCCGCGCGGCCACCCCCTCCGGGAAGCGGAGGGTCGGCCGCAGGCGCACGCCCAGCCGCCGCACGGGCGCGAGGAGCGGCAGGCTCATCACGGCGACGCCCGCCGTCGTGCCCCAGCCGAGCACGGCGAGCGACGCGGCCGGGACGTCGGTCGGGGTCACGGACGGGTCGGGCACCTGCCGGCCGAAGAGCCAGAACGCGGCGATGACGACGAGGCTGTTGAGCAGGGGCGCGAGGGCGGGCCAGAAGAACCGCCGGTGCGCCTGGAGCACGCCGGTGAGGACGAGGCCCACGCCGTACAGGGGGATCTGCAGCGCGAACATCCGCAGCAGCAGGGCGGCCACCTCGAGCTCGGCCTCGCTCCCCCCGCGCATGACCGCCCAGACGACGGGCCGGGCGGCCACCGCGACGACCGCGCCGAGCGGCACGAGCGCGGCGAGCGTCCAGCCGAGCAGCGCGGAGGCGACGGCGTCGACCTCGCGGCGCAGCGCGCGCGCGAGGGGCATCGCCACGAGCGGGACGACGACGCTCGCGAGCGCGCCGCCTGCGACGACCTCGAACAGCACGTTGGGCAGCGTGTTCGCGGAGTTGTAGGCGTCGCCGAGGCTGGTCGGGCCGACCTCGGAGGCCTGCGCGAGCCAGCGCACGAAGCCGACCACGCGGCTGGCGACGTTGACGACGGCGATCATCGCGGCGGCCCCCGCGAGGCCGCCGACGAGCCGGCGCAGGTTCACCGCCCGGGCGCCGGCGGGCGCTCCCGCCGTCCCCACTCGTCGATCGCCCGGAGCGCCGGCGTCCGCGCGATCACCTCCGTGAAGCTCACGCGCTCGCTCGCGACCGTCAGCGCGACGACGCCGGCGAGCAGGAGCACGCGCACGGGCCGGGGCGCGGCGACGACGGCGGCCGTGCCGACGAGCGCGCCCAGGGCGTTCGCCCCGGCGTCGCCGAGCATGTCCCGCTCAGCGAGGTCCCCGGGCAGGCCGGAGGCGCCCGCACCCACCGCCGCGGCCGCGAGGGGGCCCGCGACCGGGTGCGCGAGAGCCGGCGCGGCCGCGAGCGCCGCGGCCTTGACCGCGCGGCCGGGGCGCAGGTCGAGGAGGTTGACGAGGTTCGCGGTGCCGGCCACGAGCGCGCCCGCCACGCCGACGTCGACGAGGCCGGCGAGGCCCGCCGCCCGGCGGTGCCGGGGCAGCGCGACGGCTGCCGCGAGGAGCGACGTCGCCCCGATCCCGAGGACCTTGAGGCCGCCCGTCGTGAGCTCGCCGCGCGCGAGCGCGCCGAGGTGCCCGCGCAGCCCCTTGCGCACGCTGCCCGCGTCCTCCGTGAGGTCGTCCACGAGCCCGAACGCGCCGCCCCCGGCGACGGCGATCGCCCCGGCGACGCCGGCCCGCCCCCCGCAGGCGAGCGCGCCCGCGGCGAGCCCCGCCGCGACCGCGGGCCCCTCGAGGAGCCTGATCGGCTCCCCGCGGTGGTTCGTCCGCGTCCACCGCGGGTCGTCCGGCGCGACGCGCGCGTCGAGTGCGCGGCGGGCGGCGACCCCCGCGACGGCGGCCGTGAGCGCCGCGCCCAGGCGGCCCGTCATCCCGCGGTCCCCTCGGCGCCCGCGTCGTCGGACGTCTGGGCCGGGTCGCCCGTGCCCTCCTCGCCTCCCTCGCCCTCGGGGAGCTCCGGCTCGCGCACGAGGGGCGGCACGACGACGCGCGGCGGCAGCGGCGCGGTCGCCTCGTCGTCGGACCCGTAGTGCCCGACGCCGCCGGTGAGCCGCTCGGCGAGCGCGAGCGGCACGCTCACCTGGCCGACCAGCGTGTCGACGGCGGTGACCGTGCTCACGCGCGACCGCGTCCCGTCCCCGGTGCGCAGGACCGCGACGACCCCGCCCTCGACGAGGTCGTGGCCGGCCACCACCGCCGCGCCCGTGCGGGCGAGCGAGGCCAGCGCGAGGTCGCGCACCGCCCCCTCCCGCAGCTCGAGCCGGTCGAGCTCCACGGCGCTCGGCGTCGCCCCCTCCTCCTCGGGGACCAGCACGTCGTCCACCGGGCCCACCAGGAGCACGACGGCGTCCGCGGGGACCGTCACCTCGGCCGCGAGCTCGACGAGCTCGCTGTCGACGAGGAGCCGCAGCAGGACGTCGGCCTGCTCGGCCAGGGCGTCGGGGTCCTCCGGCACCGCGGTGACGAGCCCCTGGACGAGGGCCTCGGCCAGCGTCGCGCCCGCCCCGGCGTCGGGCGCCGGCGCGGGATCGAGGTACTCGGCGAGGGTGCCGGCGAGCGTCTGGCGGAACGTCGTACGCGCGGGGTCGGTCCAGCCGTCCGTCACGCGCACGGACGCGGTGACGTCCGCGCCCGCGGCGTCGAGCCGCGCGGTCACCTCCTCCACGACCTCCGGCGCGGTGTCGCCGAGCTCGACGACGGCGACCCGGCGGCCCTCGAGGACACCCGCGACGAGGTCGTCGGCCGCCGCCGCGAAGACCTCCTCGCTGTCGGCGAGGCGGGCGCTCACCTCGTCGAGCTCCGCGCGCAGGTCGGCCGCCCGCTGCCGCAGCGTGTCGACCTCGCCCGTGAGCGTGTCGCCGATGCTCTCCTTGAGCGGGCCCGCACCCAGCACGATCCCGACGGCGAGCGCCAGGAACACCGAGATCAGCGAGACCAGGTGGTACCGGAAGTCGATCACAGGGTCCTCCCGTGCCGTGTCATGCGCCGATCCCCCCGAAGAAGCCCTGCACGCCCGCCCAGACCGACTCCCACCACGCCGCGATGATGCCGAGCGTGGCCTGCCCCGCGACCGTGGACGCGAGGGCGGCGACGAGCGCGGCGAGGCCGGCGCAGACGAGCCAGAGGAGCTGCCACGACGAGATCCGCTGCCGGTAGAGGCGGGACACGCCCTTGGCGTCGACGAGCTTGCCGCCCACGCGCAGGCGCGTGAGGAAGGTGCTCGCCATGCCGGCCCGGCCCTTGTCGAGGAACTCCACGAGCGTGGCGTGCGTGCCCACGGCCACGATGAGCTCGGCGCCCTTGTCGTCGGCGAGCAGCATGGCGACGTCCTCGCTGGTCCCGGTGGCCGGGAAGACGACGTGGCGGACGCCGAGCCGCTCCACCCGCTCGACGCCCGGCGCCCGGCCGTCGCGGTAGGCGTGCACGACGACCTCGGCGCCGCAGGTCAGCGCCTTGTCGGAGACCGAGTCCATGTCGCCGACGATGAGGTCGGGCTTCCAGCCGGCCTCGAGGATCGCGTCCGCGCCGCCGTCGACGCCCACGAGGACGGGGCGGTACTCCTTGATGTACGGGCGGAGGATCTGCAGGTCCTCCTTGTAGTGGTAGCCGCGCACGACGATGAGGACGTGCCGGCCCTCGATCGGCGTGCTCACGTCGGGCACGCCGACGCCGTCGAGCAGCAGGTCGCGCTCCCGGCGCAGGTAGTCCATCGTGTTCGCCGCGAACGCCTCGAGCTGCACCGCGAGGCCCGCGCGCGCCTCCTCCATCGCCGCCTGGACCGACGACGCGTCCTGCCGCACGCCCTCGGCGACGAGCCGGTCGCCGTCGAACACCTGGTTGTCCACCACGCGCAGCGGCCGGCCCTCCGGCACGGTGAGCACGTCGGGCCCGAGGTCGTCGACGAGCGGCACGCCCGCCTCGACGAGGATCTCCGGGCCGAGGTTCGGGTAGCGGCCGGACGTCGAGCGCGCGGCGTTGAGCACCGCGGCGGGCCGGCACGCGACGAGCGCCTCGGCGGAGACGCGGTCGATGTCGAGGTGGTCGATGACCGCGACGTCGCCCGGACGCAGGCGCTTCGTCAGGTTCTTCGTCCTCCTGTCGACACGCGCCGTGCCGGTGATGCCGGGTCCCGCGGGCAGCGCTCGGCGGCCGGGCAGCGAGAGTCTCATCGGGGCTTATCGTCGCACGACGGAGCGCTCGAGGAGCTCCGCGGCGTGCTCGAGCGCCCGCGCCGAGTCCTCCTGGCCCGAGAGCATGCGGGCCAGCTCCGCGACGCGCTCCTGCCCCGTGACCACGCGCACGTCCGCGGCGGTCACGACGCCGTCCGCGTCCGACTTCGCGACGACGACGTGCCGGTCCGCGAACGCGGCGACCTGCGCGAGGTGGGTGACGACGAGGACCTGCGCGCCCCGGGCGAGCTCGGCGAGCCGCCGGCCGACCTCGACCGCCGCCTTGCCGCCGACCCCCGCGTCGACCTCGTCGAAGACGAACGTGGGCGGCCGGGACGTGCCCGGCGCGGTCGCGAGCGCGACCTCGATCGCGAGCATGACGCGCGAGAGCTCGCCCCCGGACGCGCCCTGGCCGAGCGGCACGAGCGGCGCGCCGGCGTGGGCGGCGAGCAGCATCTCGACGTCCTCGGCGCCCCACGGCCCCGGTGCGTCCGCCGGCCGCAGCTCGACCCGGAACGTCGCGTTCGGCATCGCGAGGCCGGCGAGCTCCGCCGTGACGGTCTCGGCGAGGCGCTCCGCGGCCGCCGCGCGCCCGGCGGTGATCCGCTCCGCGAGCCCGGCGAGCTCCGCGGTCAGTGCCTCGATGCGCTCCCGCAGCGCCGCGGTGCGGTCCTCCCCCTGCTCGAGCTCGAGCAGGCGCAGCCCCGCCTGGCTCGCCCAGGCCAGCACGTCGTCGACGGTCCCGCCGTGCGTGCGCGTGAGCGAGGCGAGGGCCGCTCGGCGGTCCTGCACCGCGGCGAGCCGGCCCGGGTCGGCCTGCACCTCGTCGGCGTAGCGCGCCAGGTCCGTCGCGAGGTCGGACAGCACGTAGCCGACCTCGGCCAGCCGGCGCGCGAGGTCGCCGAGGGCCTCGTCGTGCTGGGCGACGCCCTCGAGGCCGCGCCGCGCGAGGTCGACGAGCGCGACGGCGGCCGGCGGGGCGAGCGCGTCGTCCGTGCCCATGAGGGCGTCGTGGGCCGCCTGCGCCGCCGTGCGCAGGTCCTCGGCGTGGCCGAGGCGCTCCGCCTCGGCGGCGAGCTCGAGGTCCTCGCCCGGCTGGGGGTCGACCCGCTCGACCTCGGCGAGGCCGAGCCGGAGCAGCTCCGCCTCCCGGGCGCGCTCGGCCGCGTGGTCGACGAGGTCCCCCAGCTCGGCCGTCAGGCGCTGGCGCTCCGCCCAGGCGGCGCGGTACTCCTCCACGAGTCGCCCGTGCTCCGGCCCCGCGAACGCGTCGAGCGCGGCGCGCTGGCGCGCCGGCGAGCGCAGGCGCACCTGGTCGGCCTGGCCGTGCACGGTGACGAGGTGCTCCGCGAGCTCGGCGAGGACGCCCTGCGGCACGGTGCGGCCGCCGAGCACCGCCCGCGACCGGCCCGCCGCGGCGACCGTCCGCAGCGCGACGAGCGTGCCGTCGTCGTCCACCTCGGCGCCCGCCTCCCGGGCGCGCTCCGCGGCGGGCGAGTCGGCCTCGACGACGAAGGTGCCCTCCGCGGCCGCGAGGTCGGCCCCCACCCGCACGACGGCGGCGTCCGCCCGCCCGCCGAGCAGGAGCCCCAGGCCGGTGAGCAGCATCGTCTTGCCGGCGCCGGTCTCGCCCGTGATCGCCGTGAGGCCCGGCCCGAGCTCGACCTCTGCGGCGGCGATGACGCCGAGGTTCTCGATCCGGATGCGTTCGATCACGGCGCCTCCGCCCGGGGGGCGCCGCCGTTCCCGTTCGGGGCCCGCCCGCGCCACCCGCTCACGGGCAGGTCGAAGCGCGACACGAGCCGGTCGGTGAAGGGCGCGGGGCCGAGCCGGGCCAGGCGGACCGGCATCTCCCCGTGCCGCACCTCGACGCGGGTCCCGACGGGCAGGGCCGTCGTCCGCCGCCCGTCGCAGGCCAGCACGCCCGCACTCACGGACCGGGACAGGACCTCGACCGCGAGCAGCGAGCGCGGCCCGACGACGAGGGGCCGGGCGAACAGCGCGTGCGCGGACACCGGCACGAGGAGCATCCCGTCGACGTCCGGCCAGACCACCGGGCCGCCCGCCGAGAACGCGTGCGCCGTGGAGCCCGTCGCGGTCGCCATGACGACGCCGTCGCAGCCGAACGTCGACAGGGGCCGCCCGTCGACCTCGACGACGACCTCGAGCATGCGCGCCGGGTCCGCCTTCTCGACCGTCGCGTCGTTGAGGGCCCAGTCGTGCTCGACCGGCTCGCCGGGGCGCAGCACCCGGACCTCGAGCGTGCCGCGCTCCTCGACCGCGTAGTCGCCCTCGGCGATCCGGCGCACGACCTCGTCGATGTCCTCGCGCTCGGCCTCGGCGAGGAAGCCGACGTGGCCGAGGTTGAAGCCCAGCAGCGGGACCTGCGTGCCGCGCACGAGCTCGGCGGCGCGCAGGATCGTCCCGTCGCCGCCCAGCACGAGCACCATCGCGAGGTCGTCGCGCCCGAAGGAGTCCGCCTCCGTGAGGGGCTCGAGCCCGGCGCGCCGCAGCGCGCCCGCCACCTCCTCGGCGGCGTGCAGGGCCTCGGGCCGGCCGTGGTGCGTGACGACGAGCACCGACCGCGTCATGGCGCACCTCCCTCGCCGGCGACGAGCACGGCCCGGTCGTCGCGCACCGCCGCGGCCACGGCGGCGACGACCTCGGCGGCGGCGACCTCGGAGGCGGCGACCTCGGAGGCCACGCCGTCGGCCACGCCACCCGAGCCCGCCGCGGGCGCGGGGACGAGCCAGAGGAAGTACTCCCGGTTGCCCGACGGCCCGGGCAGCGGGCTCGGCACGACGGCGCGGCAGGCCGCCCCGAGCCGCAGCGCGGCGTCCGCGACGGCCGCGACCGCCTCGCGGCGCAGCTCCGGGGACCGCACGACCCCGGAGCTGCCCAGCCGCGCACGCCCCACCTCGAACTGCGGCTTCACCAGGACGAGGAGGTCCCCGCCGGGGCGGGTCGCGGCGAGGAGGGCGGGCAGCGCCACCGTGAGCGAGATGAACGAGAGGTCGGCCACGACGAGGTCGACCGGGCCGCCGACGTCCTCGGGCCGCAGGGCGCGCACGTTGAGCCCCTCGTGCACGTCGACGCGGGGGTCCGCGGCGATCGCCGGGTCGAGCTGGCCGTGGCCCACGTCCACGGCGGCCACGCGCGCGGCCCCGCGCTCGAGCAGGACCTGGGTGAAGCCGCCGGTGGACGCCCCCGCGTCGAGGCACCGGGAGCCGGCGGGCGACGGCGCGTCGGGCGCCAGCGCCGCGAGCGCGTCGAGCGCACCGACGAGCTTGTGGGCCGCCCGGGAGACGTAGTCGGGGCGGTCGGCGCCGGTCACGGCGACGTCGGCGTCGGGCGGCACCGGCTGCGCGGGGCGGGTCGCGACGGCGCCCGCGACCTCGACGCGGCCGGCCTCGATGAGGTCGGCGGCGCGCCGCCGAGACCGCGCGAGGCCGCGGCGGACCAGCTCGGCGTCGAGCCGCATGGCAGCGGGCATCAGTCGTTCTCCGCCAGCCGGTCCGCGAGGGCCGCCTGGACGGCGTCGACGACCGCGGGGTGCTCCTCGAGCGGCAGCTCGTGCACGCGGGCGAGCTCCCGGAGCGCGGCGTCCACCACCGCGTCGCCCGTCTCGGGCGGAAGGGACGGCTCTGCCGTCACGGGCGTCTCGCGCTCCACGGGTCCCTCCTCTCGCCTGCTCGCGTCCACGCTACCGGTCACGGACGACGGCGCTCAGTCGCCCTGCACAGGCGCGCCGCCGGCCGCGCCGGCTGCGTCCCCTGTGGACCCGTCGCCGCGCGGGGCCAGGTCGGGCACGGTCTCGGGCCGCACGGGGCGGCCCTCGTCGGCGGCGTGCCACGCCGCGGCGCACGCGGCGCGCAGGAGGTCGAGGCCGTCGTCGGGCCGCGTCCCCGCGGCGGCCGTGGCGTCTCCGGCCCGGCCGGCGTCCGTCTCGAGCACGCCGTCGACGACGCGCGCGGCCCGGGACCCGCAGCGCCACCAGCCCTCGCCCGCGGGCTCGGGCGCCGGGTGCGGGGCGAGCAGGGCGCGCAGGTCGGCGCCGAGGAACGTCGGCCGCTCGCCCGGCGCGGCGAGGACCGCGTCGCGCGCCGTCGACACCCCGGTGAGCACGTGCAGGCCCGCGAAGCCGGCGGCGCGCGCCCCGCCGAGGTCGGTGTCCAGCCGGTCTCCCACGACGAGCGGCCGACGCGCGCCCCGGCGCTCCGCGGCGAGGCGGAACATCCCGGGCGCGGGCTTGCCGGCGCTCGCCGGCTCCTGTCCGGTCGCGGCGACCACCGCCGCGACGAGCGAGCCGTTCCCGGGCGCGAGCCCCCGCTCGTTCGGCAGCGTGCGGTCGAGGTTGCTCGCGACGTGCCGCGCGCCGCGCTGCACCGCGTACGCGGCCTCGGCGAGCTCGCGCCAGCTCACGTCCGGCGCGAACCCCTGCACGACGGCGTCGGGCGCGTCGTCCGCGGACGTCACGACGGCGTACCCCGCCTCCCGCACGGCCGTGAGCAGGCCGGGGCCGCCGACGACGAGCACGCGCGCCCCCGGCGCCACGTGCTCCGCGAGGAGCGCCGCGGCGGCCTGTGCGGCCGTGACGACGTCGCCCGGCTCCGTGGCGATCCCGAGGGCCGTGAGGTGCTCGGCGACCGTCTCCGGCTCGCGGGACGCGTTGTTCGTGATGAACACGACGTCCATCCCGGCCGCCCGCGCCGCGGCGAGGCTCTCGGGGGCGTGCGGCACGGGCTCGGGGCCGCGGTAGGCCACGCCGTCGAGGTCGACGAGCGCGAGGTCGAACGCGCGGCAGAGCGGGTCCAGGCTGGCCTCGAGCATCAGGGGGTGGGCTCCTCGTGGGTCGGGTCGGCGACGGCGTCGCCGGAGGTCTCCTGGGCGGCGGCCGTGTCGCTCGCGTCGGTCGTCCCGCCGTCGTCCGCGTCGGCGTCCTCGTCCGCGAGGTCGATCACGACGACGGGCTCCTCCGGCAGGGTGGCGAGCAGCGCCTCGGCCTCGGCGTGGCGGCCGCACGCGGCGAGGGCGGTCGCACGGGCCTCCGCGACGCGGTCCGCGGCCTCCCCGGTCGCGGACCGCACCTCGGGCGTGCTCAGCGCGGCCAGGGCGGCCTCGGGCTGCCCGAGGTCCAGCCGCGCGCCGCTCACGACGATCGCCAGCTCGACGGCGACCTCCGGCGCGAGACGCCCCGCGTGCTCGGCCGCCAGCGCGATGGCGCGCTCGGGGCGCCCCAGCCCGCGCTCGCAGTCGGCCATGAGCGGGACGTGGTCGTCGGAGCCGCCCAGACGCCGCGCCGTGCGCAGCTCGCGCAGCGCCTCCGCGTAGCGACCGGTCCGGTAGGCGGCGATGCCGGCGGCCTCGCGCACGACGTCGACACGGCCCGCCCGGCGCGCCGCCTCGGCGGCGTGGGCGTAGGCGGCCTCCGGGTCGTCGTCGAGCAGGCGGCCGGCCATGACGAGGTGCCGCGCGACGGCGTCGGCGTTGTCCTTGCGCAGCGTGCGCAGGCGCGCGCGGGCCGCGGGGTCGAGATCGCGCGGCTCGACGTCCTCCGGCACCGTCGGCGCCGTCGCCCGCGCCTCGTCCGAGCGGTCCGGCCGCGCCACGCGGTCCCGCGCCGGGCGGACCCCGTCGCGGCCGCGCTCCGGGCGCCCTGCACCCCGCGCCGCGGCTCCACCGCCCCGCGGCCCGCCGACGCGGGCCGCCCGACCGGCACCGTCGCGACCACGGGCCTGCGCCGACCCGGCCGTCCGACCGGCGCCCCCACGCGAGCTCTCCGGCCGACCGGTGCCGTCGCCACGACGGGCGGGAGTGCCGTCGCGACCGCCCGCACCGCCACGCGCGCCAGCACCGCCGCGGGCACCACCCCCGCCGGCCGTACGGCCACGGGCCGAGCCGCCGCCACCCCCGCGCCCCGCGCCGGCGCCGCGCGCCCGACCACGGCCGCGTACAGGTCCGTCGCCGCCCCGGGGCCCGGGCGTGCCCGAGCCATCGTCGCGGCGCTCGGGGCGCCGCGCGGGCCGGTCGCCCTCGCGCGCGTCGTCCATACCGTCCTCCTGCCGTGATCCTCGCACGACCTCGCCGGCCGCCCGGGCTCCGAAAGTCCTGGAAACAGAAAAGGGCCGCCCGGAGGGCGACCCTTTTCTGAAGAATGTCCGGCGGCGACCTACTCTCCCACACCGTCACCAGTGCAGTACCATCGGCGCTGAAGGGCTTAGCTTCCGGGTTCGGAATGGAGCCGGGCGTTTCCCCTTCGCTATGACCGCCGTAACTCTATGGAGATGTCAACGGAGTTCCCGACCGCATCTCGGGAACCGCACAGTGGACGCAAGCAAAGCAAGTGTGTGTCAAGTCATCGGCCTATTAGTACCGGTCAGCTTCATGTGTCGTTAGTCCACACTTCCACGTCCGGCCTATCAACCCAGTGTTCTAGCTGGGGGCCTCTCGGGGCGAACCCCGTGGAAACCTCATCTTGAAGCAGGCTTCCCGCTTAGATGCTTTCAGCGGTTATCCCTTCCGAACGTAGCCAACCAGCCGTGCTCCTGGCGGAACAACTGGCACACCAGAGGTTCGTCCGTCCCG
>JAAZAC010000174.1 GCA_012514545.1 Actinomycetales bacterium
CGCCGGCCGCGCCGGGCGCCCCCGCGGCGAACCACGGGACGTCCGCGACCGACCGGGCGCGCCCGGAGGTCGTGCCGCCGGCCGCGGCCGCCGCCCGGGTCGTGCCCGACGGCCGTCGCCCGGCGGAGACCCCGGCGCCGTCGGCCGCCCTGTCGCCGCAGGCCCGCGCGGCCGCGATCCGGGCGCAGGCGGCCCGGGCGGCCGCGGAGCGCGAGGAGGCGGCGCGGCGCGGCCTCGAGCGGGCGCAGAGCGCGCGCCTCGCGGCCCAGCGCGCGCCCGAGTCGGGCCCCCAGGAGCCCCAGCGCCCCGTGGGTCAGCAGCCCTCGGTGGGTCAGCAGCCCCCGGCGGGCCCGCCGTCGGGCGGCTTCCGCCAGGGGCAGGTCGCGACGCCGCCGAGCGGCGCCCCCGCGGTCCCCGCCGACCGCCCGACGTCGTCCGGGCTCACGTCCGGGCCCGTGCGGCGCGTCGTGCTGCCGCCCTCGACCGGGCCGGTCGCCACGACGGGGCCCGTCGCCACGACGGGGCCCGTGGCCCCGGCCGGGCCCGTGGCCCCCGCGGCCTACGGCCTGCCGCAGGCCGCGGCCCAGCCCGCCGTCGCGCGTCCGGCGCCCTACGAGCCGCGGATCGTGGCGCCCCAGGCCCCGCAGGCCCCCCAGGCGCCCCAGGCCCCGCAGCCGCAGGCCTGGCAGCCGCAGCCACAGCCGCAGGTGCAACCGCAGCCGCAGCCGGAACCCCGGCCGCAGGCCGCGCCAGCGACCGGCGACCACCCGATGGGCACGCCGCCGTTCGCGCCCGTGACGGACGACCCGTCCGCCCGCCCGGCGCCCGCCCCGCAGGCGTTCGTGCCCGCCGGGACGACGCCGGAGGTCGGCCGGCCGATCGGCGTCGTCCCGGCGACGACGCCGGCCCCGGAGGCGGCGCAGGCCGCCGTCGGCGCGCCGACCCGCCGTCCGATCGCCGTGGCGACCGAGACCGAGGCGCCCTCCGTGCCGCCGTGGGGGAGCGTCACCGGCGGCACCGGGTGGACCCCGGCGCCGGAGACCGGCACGGCCACCCCGCCGGGCGGTCAGCGCGCCACGGAGGTCACGGCGACCGTCGCGCCCGTGGTCACGGCGGACGAGGACGACGACGAGGACCTGGACGACGAGGACCTCCCGCGCCACCCCTACACGTGGCTGCACATGATCGCGCTCGTGCTGGTCGCCTTCGTCCTGGGCATGCTCATCTTCATGGTCGTGCTCAAGGACGCCGGGCCGAGCGACCCGCAGGGCGCGGCGCAGGTGACGGAGGTCGTCGCGGCCGCGTGGGCGACGCTGGGGATGGCGGCCTAGTGGCGGCGTCGGAGCGCGCCCTCGAGCTGGCGCTCGCGGCGGCGAGGGCGGCGTCGGACAAGAAGGCGCAGGAGGTCATCGCGCTCGACGTGAGCGAGCGCCTCGTGCTCACGGACGTCTTCCTCATCGCGTCCGCGACGAACGAGCGCCAGGTCGCCGCGATCGTCGACGCCGTGGAGGAGGCGCTGCACGGCCTCGGGGCCAAGCCCGTGCGCCGCGAGGGGGTGCGGCAGGCACGCTGGGTGCTGCTGGACTTCGTCGACCTCGTGGTGCACGTCCAGCACGCCGAGGACCGCGTGTACTACGCGCTCGAGCGACTCTGGTCGGACTGCCCGGTGGTGGAGCTGCCCGAGGACGCCCGCGGCGGGGAGGGGCAGGCGACGGTCGCGTGAGTGCCGGAACCGTCATCCTCTGGCGCCACGGCCGTACCGCGTACAACGCCGAGGCCCGCCTGCAGGGTCAGATCGACATCCCGCTGGACGACGTCGGCACCTGGCAGGTCGAGCAGGCCGCCCTCGACCTGTGGCGCCGCCAGTCGCCGACGCGGATCGTGGCCTCGACGCTCGGGCGCGCCGTCGCGACCGCGCAGCGGCTCGCGGACCTCGTCGGCCTGGAGGTCGAGCAGGACGCGCGGCTGTGCGAGCGCGGGTTCGGCGAGTGGGAGGGCCTGTCCGCCGACGAGATCGCCGGGCGCTGGCCGGAGGAGTTCGCGGTCTGGCAGCGCGGCGGCGACCCGCGCCGCACCGGCGCGGAGACGCGGGCGGAGGTGGCCCGGCGCGTCGCGGAGGCCGTGCGGGACCTCGCCGCCCCGCTCGACCGCTCGGACACTCTCGTCCTCGTCTCGCACGGCGCGGCGATCTCGCTCGGGCTCACGGCGCTGCTCGGGCTGGACCCCGTCGGCTGGCGGGGCCTCGTGGGTCTGCACAACGCCCACTGGTCGGTGCTGCGGGCGAGCCGTGGCGACGCGGTGCCCGCGTGGCGCCTGGAGTCGCACAACGTCGGGCCGAGCGTCAGCGTGGCGGACTGGGACGCGGGCGTGCCGGCTGAGAGCATGCCGTCGTCGACGGCCGACGCGATGCGTCCCTGACCGCGGGCGACGCGCGGGAGGCGATTCGCTCCGGGCAGCCGCCGTCGCGTACACTTCAGTGGCCCTTCGGGGCACGGGGCTGTGGCGCAGCTGGTAGCGCACCTGCATGGCATGCAGGGGGTCAGGGGTTCGAGTCCCCTCAGCTCCACCGGAACCGCAGGTCAGAGGCCAC
>JAAZAC010000018.1 GCA_012514545.1 Actinomycetales bacterium
CCCAGGCAGTTGCCGTAGCCGCCGACGCCGGCCACGACCCCGTGCACGACGCGGGCGGTGTCGGGGTGGTCGATCGCGCCGAAGCGCAGCGCGTCCATGACGGCGACCGGGCGCGCGCCCATCGAGATGATGTCGCGCACGATCCCGCCGACGCCGGTCGCGGCGCCCTGGTACGGCTCGACGAAGCTCGGGTGGTTGTGGCTCTCGATCTTGAACGTCACGGCCCAGCCGTCGCCGACGTCGACGACGCCCGCGTTCTGGCCCATGCCCACCAGGAGGTGCTCGCGCATGGCCGCGGAGGTCTTCTCGCCGAACTGGCGCAGGTGGATCTTGGAGGACTTGTACGAGCAGTGCTCCGACCACATGACCGAGTACATGGCGAGCTCGGCGGCGGTGGGGCGACGGCCGAGGAGGTCGACGATGCGCCGGTACTCGTCGTCCTTGAGCCCGAGCTCGCGGTACGGGAGGCGGACCTCGGGCGTGGCGGCGGCGTGCTCGACCGTGTCCGGGGCCGGGTGGTCGGCCCCGTCGGCCCGCGTGCCGCCGTCGTGGATCGTGTCGGTCATGGCTTCCCTACCGGCCGGGCGGTGTGCGTGACGCGGCACAGGCTACCCGCGGCGACGGGCCCGGGCGGGGCCCCTGCAGCACGTGGACGGGGGTGCCCGATGGGCGGGGGTGGCCAGGCGGAGCGCACCCCCCTCGACAGAGTGGAACGAGATGAGGTCGCGCGGCTCGGAGTGGAACGAGATGCCGGCAGATCGTTCCACTCCGAGCCGGGGGTGGGTGGGGACGACCTACCGATCTGTGGCGAAATGCCGGTACCGTCGCCCGGGTGAGCGTGGACGCGCTGCCCCGTCGGGACGACGCGACGGAGGAGATCCGCATCACCCGCCGCGAGCTGCGGGCGGCCGGGGCGACGGTCGCCCCGCCGGCGCGCGAGGCGGACGCGGCCGCGCCGCTCGAGGGATGGTCCCGCCGGACGCGGCTCACGCTCCTCGCGATCGGCGCCGCGACCCTGCTCGTCGGCGCCCTCCTCGTCGCCCGGACGACGACGGCGCAGGCCCTCCGCACGGAGGGCCGGGAGGCCGAGGCGGCGGTGGCCGCCGCGCTCGAGACGGCCCGCGCCGCGACGGCCGACGCCGCCGAGGCCGCCCGGGCGGCGGCGACCACCGCGGGCCACGCGGGCGCCGTCGTCGACGCGATCGCGCCGCGCGCCGGCGACCTGTCGGCGGAGTCCGTGGCCGCCGTCGTGGCGGCGGCCGAGCAGCTCGAGGCGCTCGTGGCGGAGGGCGTCCCCGCCGAGCCCGCGACCGCGCTCGCCGACCTGCCCGAGCGCTACGTCGCCGCGGGCGACGGGCTCGACGACCTGCGGGCCCGCGTCGCGGCCGAGGTCGACCGGCTCGAGCGCACCGCGGCCGAGGCGACCCGCCGGGAGGGCGAGCTCGCCGCGGCGGTGGCGGCGACGTCGTCGGCCGTCGGCGCGGCGGCGCAGGCGGCGGGCCCGGCGTCGGAGGCACTGCTGGCCGCGACGCCCGAGGCGGGCGACGACGTCCGCGCCCAGCTCGCGGCCGCGGCGGCCGCGCTCGCCGCCCTCGGCGAGGAACCGACGATCGACGTCACGACGTCCCAGGCGTTCACCGCCTACCTCAACGCGGCGGACGCCGCGCGGCGCGCGCACGCCGACGCCGTGGCCGCACGCGAGGCGGCCGAGCGGCTCGCCGCGGAGGAGGCGGCGGCCAGGGCGGCCGAGGAGGCCGCACGCGAGGCCGAGCGCGACCGGCGGCCGCGGGGCTGGCCCTGGGGCGACGGCCCGCGGCGGCGGCCGTAGTCGTCCGGGGTCAGTCGGGCAGGCCGAACGCCTGGTCGTCCAGGTAGGGGCCGCGCGAGAGGAGCTGCGCGGCCGCGCGGGCGAGCGCGCCGTAGGCGATCCCCGGGCCGCTCGACCCGATGCTGATCCGGCACACGCCCGCCGACGCGAGCTCGGCCAGGGTGGGCTGCCCGGGCCGGCCGAGGACGTTGAGGCGACCGTCGAACGCCTCGGCGAGCGCCGCCACGTCGGCCAGGGACGTGCGCCCGACGACGAAGACGCAGTCCGCCCCCGCGTCGAGGTACGCCCGGCCGCGCGCGACGACCTCGGGCAGGGCGGCGCCCCGGGCGAGCGCGTCGGTCCGGGCGTTGAGGACGAGCGGCACGCCCGTGCGCTCCCCCGCGGCGCGGGCGGCGGCGAGGCGCGCGCACTGGTCGTCGACGGGGCGCAGGGGGTCCTCGGCCGCGGGGAGGCCGAGCTCCACCAGGCCGTCCTCGAGGTTGCAGCCGACCGCGCCCGTCGCCAGGAGCCGGCCGACGGACGTCGCGACGTCGTCGGGGGTTGCGCCGTACCCGCGCTCGAGGTCCGCGGTGACCGGCACGTCCACGGCGGCGGCGATCCGGCCGACGACGGCGAGGTTGTCCGCGAGGGTCATCCCCTCGCCGTCGGGCAGGCCGAGGGAGGCGGCGATCGCCCAGCTCGCCGTCGCCACCGCGGGCGCGCCCTGCGCGGCGACCACCCGGGCGCCGAGGACGTCCCAGACGTTGACGAGGACGAGCGGGTCGCCGGGGACGTGGCGAGCGCGGAGGCGCTCGGCCCGGGCGACCTGGGAGGTGGACATGCCGCCACCGTAGGACGGCCGGGCGGCGCGCGGGGCGGTTCGGGGGGCGAGGTGCGGGAGGGACGCCGGGGTGCTCGACCGGGCGGGTCGGCGCCGATGGATCGCATCGGTGTGGGCGGATTGTCCGGTTCCAGGTGGTGTGGTAGCATTCGAACATCAGTTCGACGCGGAGGATGGGCGTGAGCGAGCGGGCGGGCGAGACGCCGGTCCTGCGTGCCCTTCGGGCAGCCGCGACGGCGGTCGCGGAGGCGGGGCGCGGGGCGCGCGGGCTCGGGACGGCCGAGCGGCGGGCGCTGCTCGCGGAGGTCGACCGGACGGCGACCGTGCTCGCCACGGTGCGCGCCGAGCTGCTGCTGGCGGAGCGGGATGCCGGGACCTGGCAGGGCCGCGGCGACCGGTCCTTCGCTGCGTGGCGCGGCCGCACCTCGCGCGCGGGGGCGCGGGCCGGCGCGGCCGAGGAGCGTCGCGCGGACACGCTCGCCGCGATCCCCGGGCTGCGGGAGGCGGCGGTCGCGGGACGGGCGTCCCTCGCGCACGTCGACGCCGTGGCCCGAGTCGTCGCCACGGGCTCGGAGGCCGTGCGGACCGCGCTGACCAGCCCGCCCGTGCAGGCCGAGCTCACCGACCTCGCGGAGCGGCTCGACGCCGGGCAGTTCGCCACCGCCGTCGCGCGGATCGCGGCGCGCACGGACGCCGCCGCGCTCGAGCGCGACCACCAGGCGCAGCGGTCGGCCAGGTATCTCCACGTCGTCGACGCGGCCGACGGGACCCGGGTGAGCGGCCGCCTCGACCGGATGGCGGGGCACCGCCTCCGGCTGGCCCTCGAGGCGCTCACACCGCGGCCCGCCGCCGACGACGACCGGACGGCCGAGCAGCGCCGCGCCGACGCGCTCACCGCGATGGCGGACACGATCCTGTCCCTCCCCGACACCGTGCCCGGGGCGGCGCAGACGCCGCACGTGTCGTTCCTCATGACCGCGGAGGCGTGGGCGGGCCTGCGGGCCGCACGCCGGGCGGCGGCCGACCGCGCGGAAGCCGGGCGCCCGGTGCAGGACGACCTCGCCGGGACGCTCGCCGCCGCCGGACCGGTGGAGCCGGTCACCCTCGAGGACGGCACGCCGGTCCCGGCGAGCGAGGTGACCCGGGCGCTGTGCGACTGCGAGCTCACGCGCATCGTGCTCGACGCCGCGGACGAGCCCCTCAACCTCGGACGGACGGTCCGGCGGTACACGGGCGCACAACGCCGGGCCGTCCTCGCCCGCGACGGCGGGTGCTTCTGGGAGGGCTGCGGCATGCCGCCCCGGTGGCTCGAGGTCCACCACCTGGACTGGTGGGAGCGGGACGGCGGCGAGACGAGCGTCGCGGACGGCGTCGGGGCGTGCTCGTACCACCACCACGAGGTCCATCGCCGTGACCTCCTCGTCCGACGGGTACCGCTCGACCCGAGCGAGAAGGGGGCGGGCGCGCGAAGGGTGCGGTACGTCGTCACGACGCGTGACGGTCGGGTGGTCAGTGGCGCCGGCGAGCTCGCGCGGGCCGGGTAGGGACCTCGACGGCGTCGGCGCGCGCCGACACACTGAGGCGATGCGCCTGCCCGTGATGCCCCCGCTCCTGCCGATGCTCGCGAAGGCGGTGCCGGAGATCCCGCCCGGGATGGTCTACGAGCCCAAGTGGGACGGGTTCCGCACGATCGTGTTCCGGGACGGCGACGAGGTCGAGCTCGGCAGCCGCAACACGAAGCCGATGACGCGCTACTTCCCCGAGGTCGTCGAGGCGGTGCTGCGCGAGGCCCCCGAGCGGGTCGTGCTCGACGGCGAGGTCGTCGTGCCCGCGGCCGACGGCGCCTCGCTCGACTTCGAGGCCCTGCTCCAGCGCATCCACCCCGCCGAGTCGCGCGTCCGGCTGCTCGCGCGCGAGACCCCGGCGGTGCTCGTCGCGTTCGACCTGCTCGCGCTCGGCGACGAGGACCTCACCGGCCTGCCGTTCGCCGAGCGCCGCGCGCGCCTCGAGGCGGCCGTCGGCGGGGGCGGGCCCGGCGTCCACGTGACCCGCACGACGACGGACCTCGCCGAGGCGCGCGAGTGGTTCGAGCGGTTCGAGGGGGCCGGGCTCGACGGCGTCGTGGCGAAGGACCCCGCGCTGCCCTACCGCCCCGACAAGCGCGTCATGTTCAAGATCAAGCACGAGCGCACCGCCGACTGCGTGCTCGCCGGGTACCGCACGCACAAGAACGACGACCGCGCCGTCGGCTCGCTCCTGCTCGGCCTGTACGACGACGCCGGCCGCCTCGCCAGCGTCGGCGTCGCCTCGTCGTTCCCGATGGCGCGGCGGCGCGAGCTGTTCGAGGAGCTCCAGCCGCTCGTCGTGCCCGCCGACGACCCCGACCACCCGTGGACCGAGGCCGCGCAGGCCGCCGGGACGCGCACGCCCCGGGAGGCCGAGACCAGCCGCTGGGCCGCCGGGAAGGACCTCTCATTCACGCCGCTGCGCCCGGAGCGCGTGGTCGAGGTCCGGTACGACCACATGGAGGGCGTCCGGTTCCGGCACGTCGCCCAGTTCGTGCGCTGGCGGCCGGACCGCGACCCGCGGTCGTGCACCTACGCCCAGCTCGAGGTGCCCGTGCGCTACGACCTCGGGGACGTGCTCGGGTGAGTCACCACCGCAGCACGACGGGGGCCGCGAGGTCGGTGTTGTCGACGACGACGTCGGCCCGCGCCACCGGGTCGACCTCGCCCACGTAGATCCGCTCCGAGACGGCGTAGCGCTCGCGGTGCAGCCGCTCGGCCTCGTCGCGCCCGTCGCGCGGGACGTCCCGCCCCAGGGCCCGCGCGAGCGCCACCTCCGGCTGGGTCGCGAGCCAGACCCGCAGGTCCCAGAACGCGTCGTACTCCGGCCGCATCCCGAACACGCCGTCCACGACGAGCACCGCGTCGGCGGGCGCGGCGACCGTCACGGCGCGGTGGTCGGCGCCCGTGATCGGGTCGTGGGCGCAGAGGGCCACGACCCCCGAGCCGTCCGGGCCGGCGGGGGCGAGCAGGAGGCCCCGGGCCGCCGCGACGTCCTGCGCGTTGCGGTAGTAGCCCTCGCCCGAGGTGCGGTCGTAGCCCCGCTCGACCGCGTCCCGCCAGGGCCGCTTGAAGTCGTCCAGGCTCGCGCGCAGCGTCGGCCGCCCCAGCGCCCGGACGGCGGCCGCGAGCTCGTGCGCGAGGCTCGTCTTGCCGCTGCCGTGAGCCCGTCGACGACGACGCGGACCCGCCCCGGCCGGACGCCCGCCACGCGGCGCGCCAGGCGGTCGAGCAGCCGGCTCCGCTCCGCGGAGGCCGGCGGCGGCGTGGGCTGCGACCACGTCGAGACCGACGTGAACGCCTGGGCTGCCATCCCGTCAGGCTCGCACGCCCGCGCGTCCGCCCACCACCCACGATCGGGCCGGACGATGGCGCGCCGGCCGCCGCCGGACGACGATGGGGCGTGCGCACCTTCACCCGGGACGGTCTCACGTTCGACGTCCAC
>JAAZAC010000175.1 GCA_012514545.1 Actinomycetales bacterium
CAGCAGCCCGCCGCGTCGTCGTACCCGTCCGGCGGGTACCCGAGCGCCGGGTACCCGGGCGCCCAGGCGTACGGCGCGTACGGGTACGCGACGCCGACCCCGGCGACGAACACGCTCGCCGTCGTCGCGCTCGTGCTGGGCATCTGCGGCCTCACGGTCCTCCCCCTGGCCGCCTCGATCGCCGCGGTCATCTGCGGGCACGTCGCCCGCCGCCAGATCCGCGAGCGCGGCGAGGGCGGCGACGGGATGGCCCTCGGCGGCCTCATCACCGGCTACATCGGGGTCGCCGGGCTGGTCCTCATCCTGCTGTTCTTCGTGCTCATCCCGGTGATCGCGATCACGGGCAGCTCCTCCTGACCGCGGTGCGCCGGCCGCTGCCGCGCCCGACGTCGGCCCGGCGCCCCCCGGGCGACGGCGTCGCGCTCTGGGTGGCGTTCGCCCTCGTCCACGCGGGGCTCACCTGGCTGGGCGTCGTCGTCGCGCCGGCGTCGTCGTTCGCCGACGTCGACCTGTACCGCTGGTGGGTCCACCTCGGCCTCGACCACGGCCACTGGCCCGTGCTCGACGAGCCGTGGGTGTACCCGGTCGGCGCGCTGCTGCCCATGGTCCTGGCGGGCCTCGCGACGACGTGGTCGACCACCGGCTACGCCGTCGCCTGGTGCGTGCTCGTCACGGCGCTCGACGCCGCCGCGACCCTCGCTCTCGTCTCCCGTCCCGACCGACCCGGCCGCGCGACGGCGGAGCCGCGCGTCTCGACGGCCGGCGCCTGGTGGTGGCTCGGCTTCCTCGCGCTCCTGGGGCCGGTGGCGATCGGCCGGCTCGACGCGGTCGTCGCGCCGCTCGTCGTGCTCGCCCTCCTGGCGGCCCGACGCCGGCCGGCGGTGGCGTCCGCCGTCGTCACCCTGGGCGCGTGGATCAAGGTGGCCCCGGGCGTGCTCGTGCTGCCCCTCCTCGCCGCGGCGCGCCGGCCGCTGCGCGAGGTGGTGGCCCCGGCCGCGGCGGTGTGCGCCGTCGTAGTGGGCGCGGTCGCCGCGGGGGGCGGGCTGCGGCACCTCGCGTCCTTCGTCACGACGCAGGCGACGCGGGGGCTGCAGGTCGAGGCCGTCGCGGCGACGCCGTGGGTGCTCGCGCTGCCGTGGCGCGACGACGTCGCGGTGAAGCTCAACGACGTGCTGATCACGTGGGAGGTGCACGGACCGGGCACGGCGGCGGTGGCGGGCGTCCTCGACGTGCTCATGGTCGTCGCCGTCGCGGCGGCCGCGGGCGCGCTGTGGCTGGCCCGGCTCGAGGGCCGGGCCGCCGAGGCGCTGCTCCCGGGCGCGCTCGTGCTCACGCTGCTGCTCGTCGTGCTCAACAAGGTGGGCTCGCCGCAGTTCCTCGCCTGGGTGGCGGCGCCCGTCGCGGTCGCCCTCGGCCGGCCGGGCCGGAGCGACCGCGCGTGGCGACGGCGGGCGGCCGCGGTGGCGCTCGTCGCCGCGGGGCTGACCCAGCTCGTCTTCCCGTGGGGCTACGGCGGCCTGCTCGCCGGGGACTGGCCGGTCGCGGTCGCGCTCGCGGCGCGGAACGTGGCGCTGGTCGCCCTCCTGGTCGTCGCCGCCCAGGGGCTGGCGGCGGTGACGCGGCGCACCCCGGAGCAGCGCGCCGCGCCCGCCGGGGCTCAGCCGACCTGAGGCGCGACCTCCGCGGCCACGAGCTCGAGGTGGTCGAGGTCGTGCTGGTCGAGCGTCTGCAGGTACACCCGCTGCACGCCGACCTCCGCGAGCGCGCCGAGCCGGTCGACGGCCTCCGCCACCGTGCCCGCCACCCCGTTCCGGCGCAGCTCGTCCGGCTCGCGCCGGAGGAAGGCGGCCCGCCGGGCCACCTCGGCGTCGTCGGCGCCGACGCACAGCACGAGGGCCACGGAGTACGTGAGGTCGTCCGGGTCGCGGCCGATGTCCTCGCACGCGGCGCGCACCCGGCCGAAGATCGCGGGGATCTCGTCGATCTCGGGGAACGCGGCGTTGAACTCGTGCGCGAACCGGGCGGCGAGGGCCGGCGTCCGGCGCGGCCCGTTCCCGCCCACGATGACGGGCACCGACGCCGCCCCGGGCACCCGGACGCCGTCGCGCACCGCGACCTGCTGCACGGGCTTGGGCAGCGCGGGCGAGTCGGTGAGCGTGTAGTGGGCGCCGGAGTGCGAGAAGAGCTCCCCGAAGGGGGTCTGCCACAGGCCCGTGATCACCTCGAGTTGCTCGGCGAGGATGCCGAACCGCTTCTCGGGGAACGGGATGCCGTACGCGGCGTGCTCGGCGGCGAACCAGCCGGCGCCGAGGCCGAGCTCGACGCGCCCGCCGGACATCTGGTCGACCTGCGCGACCTGGACGGCCAGGATCCCCGGCCACCGGAACGTCACCGACGACACGAGGGTCCCGAGCCGGATGCGCGAGGTCTCGCGCGCGAGCCCGGCGAGCGAGGTCCAGGCGTCCGTGGGGCCGGGCGGGCCGGGGCGGCTCATGGACAGGTAGTGGTCGGAGCGGAAGAACCCGTCGAAGCCGAGGCGCTCGGTCGCCTGCGCGACGGCGAGGAGGTCGTCGTACGTGGCCCCCTGCTGGGGCTCGGTGAAGATCCGCAGGTCCATGGCCGCAGCCTGCCTCACGACGCGGCCGGGTGCCCTCGCGTCCCGCCGGGAGAGACCGCCGCCGCGTCGACGGACAGCACCACGCAGCACCGGTCGGGCGCCGGGTCGAGCCGCGCCCGCACGTCCGCCCCGACCGCGCCGCCGACGAGCGCCTCGAGCAGCGTGAGGTTCATCCCGCAGACCAGATCCGTGTGCTCGCGGGCGAGCGCGTGGAAGGGGCAGTTGACGAGCGTGACGTCCGCGCCGCCGTCGGGCCGGGGCCGCACGCGCGGCTCGTAGCCCCACGCGGCGAGGACGTCGCGGAGGGCGCCGACGACGTCGGTCGCGTCCGGCAGGCCGGCCGCCTCCGCGATCCGCCGGCCCCGGGCCGCGGCGACGGCGGCGAGCTCGTCGGCGACGGGGGTGCCCCGCGCGGCCGACGTCTCGATGGCGGCCGCCATGAGCTCGCCCGCGAGGTCGTAGCGGCGCTCGGGCAGCGACACGGCGACCTCGGCCGGGGCGCGGCGGTAGAGCTTGGCGGGCCGGCCCGCGCCGGGGCCCGTGCGCCCGGTCGTGCGGCGGTACTCGACGGTGAGCAGGCCCTCCTCGACGAGCCGGTCGAGGTGGAACCGCGCGACGTGCGGGGGCACGCCGAGCGCGGTCGCGGCGCCGTGCCGGCTCACGGGGCCGTCGGCCTCGACGACGTGCCGGTACAGCGCCCGCCGCACGGGCTCGGCGAGCGCGCCGACGCCGCTGACGCGCCGCGCGAAGTCGTCGTCGCGCACGCGCTCACCTCCCGCTGACGGCCGGCCACCGGTGACCGGACCGGCCTTGACGCTACTCGCGCCCGAGTCTAACGTCTAGTTCACTCTCACTTAGAAGGAGCCGCCATGACCGCCGTGCCCGCCCTCCGCGTGGTCCCCGAGGTCGCCGCGCCGGACCTCGAGGCGGCCACGGTCGCCGCGCGCGCGTTCCTCCAGGCGCTCGGCCTGCCGCTCGACGGCGCCGGCATGGCCGCGAGCCCCCGGCGCATGGCCGCCGCGTGGTCGGAGATGCTCTCCCCGCAGCCCTTCGACCTCACGACCTTCCCCAACGACGGCGGGTACCGCGAGGTCGTCGTCGCCCGCGACCTGCCCGTGCACTCCATCTGCGAGCACCACCTGCTGCCGTTCACGGGCGTCGCGCACGTCGCCTACGCCCCCGGCGAGCGGATCCTCGGGCTGTCGAAGATGGCCCGGCTCGTCGAGATGTTCGCCCGCCGCCCGCAGGTGCAGGAGCGGCTCACGCAGCAGGTCGCGGACTGGCTCGACGAGAACCTCGGCGCCCGAGGGGTGGGGGTCGTCGTCGAGGCGCACCATCAGTGCATGAGCCTCCGCGGTGTCCGCACCCCGGCCGCCACGACCGTCACCGCCGCGTTCCACGGGTCGCTGCGGGAGCCGGCCGCGCGCGCCGAGCTGCTCGCCCTCGTCCGCGCCTCGCCCGACGGTGTCGCCCCC
>JAAZAC010000019.1 GCA_012514545.1 Actinomycetales bacterium
CCTCGGCGAGGTGCGCAGGCACCACCGCGCCGAAGTAGGGCGCGAGGCCGGTGTAGCGCACGCCGACGGCGTCCAGCGTGGCGGTGGGGTCGGGGTCGGGGTCCTCGCGGACGTCGGCGCGCACCTCGACCCAGCGGTCCTCCGCGTCGAGGACGAGGAGCGTCGCGCGCGGCCGGGCGCGCAGGTTCCGGGCCTTGACGAACTCGGCCATCGTGCTGAGGAGGACGTCGTCGCCGTCGGTCCAGTACCAGATCACCGAGCTCTGCAGGCGGCCGCTGCCGAGCTCGGTCGTGAGGACGCCCGGGAGCGGGCGCGCGAGGAGGTCCGCGTGCGACGCGGGGACGCGCGGGCGCGCGGCGGCTGGCGGGCGCGCCGAGGGGTCCCCGCCGGGGGCGAGGTGCGTCATGCCCCCAGCATGATCGGATCCGGGCCCGCGGGCGGGCGGTTTGCGCGGCTCGGTCAGTCCGCGCCGGCCGCGCCCGACGCCGTCGGGCCACCGTCCGCCGCGGCCCGCTCCTCCGCCTCGGCGAGCCGCGCGTGCAGCCGCTCGCGCACCTCCTCGGGCGTGTAGGAGGCGCGCCGCCGCTCGTCGCGCGCGACCAGCGCCCCGCCGACGGCCACCCCGGCCGCCGCGGCGACACCGAGCACCCCGAGCACCGTCCGCCACCGCGCCACGCGCCTACGCTACCCACGTGCCCGACGCCGACGCCGCCCCCGGTCCCGCCGTCCCCGCCGCGGTGCCCGTCGACCGGGCGGCCGAGGCGACCCGCACGGGCGACATCTGGCTGTTCCGCGGCCGCACGCTCGCCGACCGCGCCATCCAGCTCGCGACGAACAGCCCCGTCAACCACGTGGGCATGGCCGTGGTGCTCGAGGACCTGCCGCCCCTCCTGTGGCACGCCGAGCTGGGCCGCTCGCTGCCCGACGTCTGGACCGGCGAGCACCAGCGCGGCGTCCAGCTCCACGACCTGCGCGACGCCGTCACCACCTGGGCGCACCGCTACGGGCAGCAGGCCTGGCTCCGCCAGCTCCACGTCGACCTCGACGACGCCGAGCGCACCGCGCTCGAGGACACGGTGCTGCGCACGATCGCCCGCCTCGACGGGACCCCGTTCCCCTCGACCGTCCGGCTCGCCGCGCGGTGTCTGTGGGGCCAGGCGCCGACCGCCGAGCGCCTCACCGGGCTCCCGGGCGTGCGCACCCTGGCCCGGCTCGTCCGCGACCCCGCGGCGCGCGCGGAGGCGGAGGTCCGGCTGGAGCGCGCGTACTGCGCGGAGGTCGTCGCGCTGACGTACGCGGCGATGGGGCTCGTCGCGCGCGACCGCCGCACGAGCGGGTACGACCCCGGCGACTTCTGGAGCGGCGGCGACCTGCGGCTGCTGCGGGGCGCGCGGCTGGGCGCGGAGGTCGCCGTCGACGTCCCCCGGCCCGACGGTGCCGGGCGCCCCTAGCCCTCCGCGGCCATCTCCGCCGCGAGCGTCCGCAGCGCGTCGACGACCAGCGCGTGGTCGTCCTCCTGCGCGAGCCCGGACACGGTCGCCGTCGCGACCATCCCGACCCCCTGCACGACGACGGGCACGCACCCGCCGTGCGCGGCGTACCGGGTCTCGTCGAACCAGCCCTCGTCCTCGATCGGCCGGCCGCGGAGCCGCGCGCGGAGGCCGACGAGCAGGCTCGCCTCGCCGAACCGCTGCACGGCCGCCGTCTTCCGGCGGATCCAGTCGTCGTTGTCGGCGGTCGCCCCCTCCATCGCGACGTGGAAGACGACCTGGGTCCCGCGGGTGACGTCGACGGCGATCGGCAGCCCGCGCTCGCGGGCGCGGCCGACGAGGATCTCGCCGAGCCGGTGCGCGTCGTCGGTGGTGAAGCGGGGGAGCCGGATCTCGGCGAGCTCGGCCTCGAGCGCGGCGATCCGTGCGGCGAGGTCCTCGGCGTCGGGCATGGGTCCTCCTTCGTCGCGGGCGACGGCGCCCGGGTGGCCAGTATCGCCGTCGGGGGCCCCACCGACCCAGCGGGCCCCACCGACCCAGCGGGCCCGGCCGGCCCCGCCTGCCTCGCCGCTCGCGCTACACGGTGAGGCGCTTGGTGAGGTGCACGAGGTCGTACGTGCCGGCGGGCGTCTCGTACTGGCGCACGTAGCCGAACCGCTCGTAGAGCCGGATGTTCCCGGCGCTGCGGCTGCCGGTGAACAGGCGGATCTCGCCCACCGACGGCGGCAGCATCCGCTCGCACGCGGACAGGAGCGAGGAGCCGATCCCCCGGCCCTGGCGGTCGGGCGCGACGACGAGTCGGCCCAGGTGGGCCACCGCGCCGTCGATGCGCAGGCGCACCGAGCCGACGAGCCGCCCCTCCTCCCACGCGCCGAGGGCGATGACGTCCGGGCGCTCGAGCTCGGCGCGGAGCTCGTCGAGCGGCTGCACGAGCGGCGGCAGCTCGGGGTCGTGGTAGAGCCGGGCTTCGCTGACGTACGCGGCCCGCTGGAGCGTGAGGACCTCGCCCGCCCGCGCGGCGTCGAGGCGCCGGATCTGCACGGTCACGTGATCATCGTGGCACC
>JAAZAC010000176.1 GCA_012514545.1 Actinomycetales bacterium
GCGCCGACCGCGCCGCTCCCGCGCCGCCCCGGCGGCCCGTGGCGCCGACCGGGCAGCGTCCCGAGCGGTCAGGGTCAGCCGCGCCCGCTGAGCCCGCGACGTCCGCCGAGCCCGAGGCCCTGGCCCCGAGCGCGGCCGTGCCCGAGCGCGCCCCGACGGCCGCCGACCGCGCCCTCGAGCGCTTCGTGCCCGCGCCCCGGCCGACGGTCCTCGCGTCGGCGGAGCGGTTCGCCGAGCGCGCCCGGCTGCGCCGCCGGCTCACCCGTCGCCGGGTGGCCTGGGCGACCGCGGGCGTCGTCCTGGCGGGCGCCCTCGGCTGGGTGACGTTCGCGTCGCCCCTGCTCGCCCTCGACCTCGGCGAGGTCGAGGTGGCGGGGGAGGGGACCGTCGTCGACCCGGCGGACGTGCTCGCCGTCGTCGAGCCCTACGCGGGCACGCCGCTGCCCGCGCTCGACGCTGTCGGCCTGCGCCGCGAGATCCTCGACGTGCCCGGCGTGCGGGCCGCGGAGGTCACGCGCGACTGGCCGCACGGCCTGCGCATCTCGCTCGTGTCGCGCGAGCCCGTGGCGGCCGTGCCCGCCGCCGACGCCGACGGCGGCGTGCTGCTCCTCGACGCCGAGGGCGTCCAGGTGGGCCGCGCCGCGGAGGCGCCCGCGGGCCTGCCCGTCGTCGTCGTCCCGGTGGGCGACGACGCGCGGCCGCTCAGCGCCGTCCTGGCGGTGCTCCAGGCCCTGCCGCCCGAGCTGGCCGACCTCGTCGTCGGCGCGTCCGCGGCGAGCGAGGACACGGTGAGCCTCGAGCTCGCGGACGGCCAGCGGGTCGAGTGGGGGAGCGCCGACGAGTCGGCGCTGAAGGCCCGCGTCGTGCTGACGCTGCGCGCGGCGCCGGCGGCCGCGGGCGCGGCGGTGATCGACGTCTCCGCGCCGACGATGCCGATCACGCGCACCTGACGCGACGGGCCGGCGTCGGGCCCGGGGGAGCGGCCGGGGAGCCGGCCGGTGGAGCGGCCGGGGAGCCGGTCCGGTGGGGCCGACCCGGGCGCGGCGGGGGGAATCGCCGACACGCGCGCGCGGTGATTGCCGGTCGCCGGGTGGGCACCTAGCGTCGAACCCGACAGCATCTGACATAACTCTAACCTTCCACCTTAACTTGAAGGTTTGGGTCCCCGCGGCACGAGAGGCACCGACGTGGCAGCTCCCCAGAACTACCTGGCCGTCATCAAGGTGGTCGGTATCGGCGGCGGCGGCGTCAATGCCGTCAACCGGATGATCGAGGTCGGCCTCAAGGGCGTGGAGTTCATCGCCATCAACACCGACGCGCAGGCCCTCCTGATGTCCGACGCGGACGTCAAGCTCGACGTCGGCCGCGACCTCACCCGCGGGCTCGGTGCCGGGGCGGACCCGGAGGTCGGCCGCAAGGCCGCCGAGGACCACGCGGAGGAGATCGAGGACGTCCTGCGCGGCGCCGACATGGTCTTCGTCACCGCGGGCGAGGGCGGCGGCACGGGCACCGGCGGCGCGCCGATCGTCGCGCGCGTCGCCCGCTCGCTCGGCGCGCTGACCATCGGCGTCGTCACCCGGCCGTTCACCTTCGAGGGCCGCCGCCGGTCCGTGCAGGCCGAGAACGGCATCGAGGCGCTGCGCGCCGAGGTCGACACGCTCATCGTCATCCCCAACGACCGGCTGCTGTCCATCTCGGACCGCTCGGTGTCGGTGCTCGACGCCTTCCGCTCGGCCGACCAGGTGCTGCTGTCCGGCGTCCAGGGCATCACCGACCTCATCACGACCCCGGGCCTCATCAACCTCGACTTCGCCGACGTCAAGAGCGTCATGCAGGGTGCCGGCAGCGCGCTCATGGGCATCGGCTCCGCGCGCGGCGACGACCGCGCCGTCCAGGCCGCCGAGCTCGCCATCTCCTCGCCGCTGCTCGAGGCGAGCATCGACGGCGCGCACGGCGTGCTGCTGTCCATTCAGGGCGGCTCCGACCTCGGCCTCTTCGAGATCAACGAAGCCGCGCGCCTGGTCCAGGAGGCCGCGCACCCCGAGGCCAACATCATCTTCGGCGCGGTCATCGACGACGCGCTCGGCGACGAGGTCCGCGTCACCGTCATCGCGGCCGGGTTCGACGGCGGCGCGCCCACGGTGCGCCGTGACGCGCGGGCGCTCGGCCAGGTCAGCGGCCGCCGGGCCGTCGGCGAGGTGCCCACCGCGCAGCCCGCGCCCGGCGACCTCCCGCCCGTCGTGCCGCCGGTCGTGCCGCCGGCCGAGCCCGTGCCCGCGCACCGGGCCGAGGGCGCGCCCGCGTGGGCGAGCGAGGAGAGCCCGGAGCCCGAGGCCGCGCAGGAGGCCACCGAGGGCCAGGGCGAGCTGCCCTCGTTCCTCTCCGACGACCGCGAGCCCGGCCCGCTCGAGGTGCCCCGGGTGCTCGAGGAGCGCCCGACGCCGCGCCGGACCGACGACCTCGACCTGCCGGACTTCCTCAAGAACCCGTGACGCTCCCCGCGCTCGTCGCGGCTGACCTCGGCCCGGCGGTCCGCGCCGCGTTCACGCGGGCGCCCGGCAACCTCAGCCGGACCGTCGGCGACCAGGACGGCGTGCTCGACCGGCGCTGCGCGCTCGCCGCGTGGGCCGGCGCGCCCGTGGCCTACGCGTGGCAGGTGCACGGCCGCGGGGTGCACGTCGTCACCGGTGCCGCCGAGGTGCCCGACGACGGGCCCGTCGCCCGGGCGGACGGGCTCGTCGCCGTCGGCCCGCGGGTCGCCCTCGGGGTGCTCGTCGCGGACTGCGTGCCCGTGCTCCTCGCCGACGGCGTCGCCGGCGTCGTGGGGGTCGCCCACGCGGGCCGGGCGGGGGTCGCGGCCGGGGTCGTGGGCGCCGTCGTTGCGGCGATGGTCGCGGAGGGCGCCGCGCCCGGGCGGCTGCGCGCCGTCGTCGGGCCGGCGATCTGCGGGCGCTGCTACGAGGTGCCGGCGGACCTGCGCGACGAGGTGGCCGCCGTCGTGCCGGCCGCGCGCGCCGAGACGTCGTGGGGCACGCCGGCGCTCGACCTGCCCGCCGCGGTCGCCGCCCAGCTCGCCGACGCCGGCGTGGGCGCGGTGACGGCGCTCGGCGCCTGCACGCTCGAGGACCCCGGCTGGTACTCCCACCGCGGGCGGGCGTCGGGCCGCCCCGAGGGCCGTTTCGCCGGGGTCGTCCGGGCGCTCGCGCGCTGACGGGCGTCGGCGCAGGTCCGGGCGTGTCGCCACGGCGGCGCCGGGGCCTCGGGTTAGCGTGAGGTCGACCGGACCGCGTACGTCGAGGGGCCCCGCAGGGGACCACCCCGCGTGCCGGTCCACACCGGACCGGACGAGGAGTGGAGGCCGCGATGGCCGGAGCGCTGCGCAAGACGATGCTGTACCTCGGCCTGGCCGAGGAGGACCGTCCCGACGACGTGGACGACGCCCTGGAGTACGACGACGAGGAGTACGACGACGTGGCGCCCACCCCGAGCCAGCCCGACTACGCCCCGGTGACGCCGATCCGGCGGAGCGCGCGGGCCGGCGCGCCCGAGCTGCGGCGGATCACCACCGTGCACCCCCGGTCGTACAACGACGCGCGGGTGATCGGCGAGGCCTTCCGGTCGGGCACGCCGGTCATCATGAACCTGTCCGAGATGAGCGACGCGGACGCCAAGCGCCTCGTGGACTTCTCCGCGGGCCTCATCTTCGGCCTGCACGGCGCGATCGAGCGGGTCACCGCCAAGGTCTTCCTGCTCTCCCCGGCGCACGTCGAGATCGCCGGCGAGGAGCAGGTGGCGCCCGACGCCGCCCGGCCGAGCTTCTACAACCAGAGCTGACGTGGCGCTCGTCGCCGGACTGCTCTCGCTCGTCGTCTGGATCTTCCTGCTGCTGCTGTTCGTGCGGCTGGTGTTCGACTGGATCCAGGTGTTCGCCCGCGACTGGCGACCCCGCGGCGTCGTGCTCGTCGTCGCGGAGGCCGTGTACACGGTCACGGACCCGCCCCTCAAGGCGCTGCGGCGCGTGATCCCGCCGCTCCCGCTGGGGGCGGTGCGCCTCGACCTCGCGTTCATGGTCCTCGTCGTGCTCTGCTGGCTCCTGCTGTTCCTGCTGAGCGGGCTCGCCGCGGCCTGACCGACACGCCGACGGCGCCGCCGCCCTCTGGCGGGTACCCGTCCGGGGTTGTCCGCTAGCGTGTGGCGTGGCGGTGAGCGACTGCTGCGCGAACGATTGGCCCGACCCGCACTACCGACCGAGGTGACACCATGGCGCTCCTGACGGCGGACGACGTCCTCAACAAGAAGTTCCAGGCGACCAAGTTCCGCGAGGGCTACGACCAGGACGAGGTCGACGACTTCCTCGACGAGGTCGTCAACACCCTTCGCGTCATGACGGCGGAGAACGAGGACCTCAAGGCCAAGCTCGCGGCGGCCGAGCGGCGCATCGCCGAGCTGAGCCGCGGCGAGGCCGCGGCGGCCGCGCCCGCCTTCGAGCCCGTCGTCGCCGCGCCGGCCGAGCCCGAGCCCGCCGCCGCCCCGGAGCCCGAGCCGCCCGCCGCGGAGCCCGAGCCCGTCGCCGCGCCCGCCCCCGCCTACGCCGCTCCCGCCCCCGCCGCCGGCCGGCTGAGCGAGCCCGAGTCCGCCACGGGCATGCTCCAGCTCGCGCAGAAGCTGCACGACGACTACGTGCGGGCCGGTCAGGAGGAGGGCGAGCGGATCATCAGCGAGGCCCGCGCGCAGGCCGAGCGCATCGTCGCCGAGGCCGAGGAGACCTCGAGCCGCACGCTCGCCGCCCTGGAGCAGGAGCGCAGCCTGCTCGAGCGGAAGATCGACGAGCTGCGGGTCTTCGAGCGCGACTACCGGACGCGCCTGAAGAGCTACCTCGAGAACCTGCTCGGCGACCTCGAGTCCCGGTCGACGTCCGTCGGCCCCCGGACCGGCGAGGGCCTGTCCTTCAACGGCTGAGCCGACCGCCGGCGCGGCTCCGCCGCGCACGGCCACCGCACGCGACGCGCCACCTCGGTGGCGCGTTGTGCGTTTCCCCTCGTAGGTCTACTCTCTCGTGACCCGTCAAACCCAGGAGCGCCATGACCACCGACGACGCCATCCGCTCGACCGTCGAGTCGGGGGCGAGGCACGAGATGCCCGACCTCGCGAAGGTCGTCAAGACCTTCCCGGTCCGCGAGGGCGAGAAGCCGTGGACCGTCAAGGAGGTCAAGGCGATCGCGGACGAGCTCTCCGCGGAGATCCTCCGCCTGGAGATCGAGCTCGCCGAGGCCGACGCGGAGCTCTCCGCCCTCCTGCGCAACTCCGGTGACGGCGCGGGCGACGACCAGGCCGACTCCGGCTCCAGCGCGCTCGAGCGCGAGCAGGAGCTGACCCTCGTCAACAACACGCGCGACCTGCTCGAGCAGAACCGGCACGCGCTCGAGCGCGTGGGCGCGCCCGGCTTCGGCACGTGCGAGCAGTGCGGCGAGGCGATCGGCAAGGCCCGCCTGCAGGCCTTCCCGCGCGCCACGCTGTGCGTGACCTGCAAGGCCCGCCAGGAACGTCGCTGAGCGTGGCGCGGCGGTCGGGGCTGCTCCTGCCCTTCGTCCTCATCGCCGTCGTGGTCGTCGCGGCGGACCAGGCGACGAAGGCGTGGGCGCTGGCCACGCTGACGCCGGGTGAGCGGGTCCCGCTCGTCGGCGACCTGCTCGGGCTCACGCTCGTGCGCAACTCCGGCGCGGCCCTCGGCATGGCCGGCGGCACCACCTGGGTCTTCACGGTCGCCGCGGTGGCGGTGACCGTCGTCGTGCTGCGGGTCGCGGGCCGGCTGGGCTCGCGCGGCTGGACGGTGGCGCTCGGCCTGCTCCTCGGCGGCGCGGTCGGCAACCTCGTCGACCGGCTCGTGCGCGAGCCCGGCGTCGGGGTCGGCCACGTCGTGGACTTCATCGCCTACGCGGACTGGTTCGTCGGCAACGTCGCCGACATCGCCATCGTCGTCGCGGCCGGCCTCATGGTGCTGCTCGGCGCGCGCGGGATCGGGCTGGACGGCACCCGGCACGAGGAGCCCGCCCCCGAGGCGGCCGGGCCCGAGGCGGCCGGGCCCGCGTCGGCCCAGCCCGAGGCCGAGCCCGAGGGAACCGCCCCCGAGGCGGCCGAGCCGCGGTGAGCACGCGGTCGCTGCCCGTCCCCGACGGGCTGGCCGGGGAGCGGGTGGACGCCGCGCTGTCCCGCCTGCTCGGCGTCTCGCGCACGCGGGCGGCCGACCTGGCGGCGAGCGGCGCCGTCGTCGTCGACGGGCGGGTGGTGGGCAAGTCGGACCGGCTCGTCGCGGGCGCGTGGCTCGAGGTCGACCTCTCGACGCTCGACGAGCCGGCGGCCCCGCCGCCGCCCGAGCCCGTCCCCGGGATGCGGATCGTGCACGACGACGCGGACGTCGTCGTCGTCGACAAGCCCGTGGGGGTCGCGGCGCACCCGTCGCCCGGCTGGACCGGTCCGACGGTCGTGGGCGCGCTGGCGGCCGCGGGGTTCCGGATCGCGACCTCGGGCGCGGCCGAGCGGCAGGGCGTCGTGCACCGGCTCGACGTCGGCACGTCGGGGCTCATGGTCGTCGCGAAGAGCGAGCGGGCCTACACGGCGCTGAAGCGCGCGTTCAAGGCGCGCGAGGTCGACAAGGTCTACCACGCCGTCCTCCAGGGCCACCCCGAGCCCACGGAGGGGACGATCGACGCGCCCATCGGGCGGCACCCCACGCAGGACTGGAAGTTCGCCGTCGTGGCGGGGGGCAAGCCCTCGGTGACGCACTACCGCGTGCTCGAGATGGTGCCCGCGGCCTCGCTGGTCGAGGTGCACCTCGAGACGGGCCGCACGCACCAGATCCGCGTGCACATGGCCGCGGTGCGCCACCCGTGCGTGGGGGACGTCACGTACGGCGCGGACCCCGTGCTCGCCGAGCGGCTCGGGCTGGAGCGGCAGTGGCTGCACGCCGTCCGGCTGGCGTTCGACCACCCGGCCACGGGGGAGCGGCTCGAGGTGACGAGCGAGTACCCGGCGGACCTCGCCGCGGCCTGGGACGCGCTGCACGGGCGTCCCGGGGCTGTCGGGACGCGAGCCTAGAATCGCCCGCATGGCCGCCGCAGGAGACTTCGCCCACCTGCACGTGCACACCGAGTACTCGATGCTCGACGGCGCGGCCAAGATCGACGAGCTCCTCGCCGAGGTGAAGGCCCACGGGCAGCGTGCCGTGGCGATGACGGACCACGGCTATCTGTTCGGCGCCTTCGAGTTCTGGAGCCGGGCGCGCGCGGCCGGCATCAAGCCGATCATCGGGCTCGAGGCCTACGTCACGCCCGGGACCAGCCGCTTCGACCGCACCCGGGTGCGCTGGGGCGAGCAGCACCAGCGGGACGACGACGTGTCCGCCGGCGGCGCGTACACCCACCTGACCCTGTGGGCGCGCGACAACGAGGGCCTGCACAACCTGTTCCGGCTGTGCTCCATGGCCTCGCTCGACGGCCAGTGGGGCAAGTGGCCGCGCATGGACGCCGAGCTGCTCCAGCGCTACGCCAAGGGCCTGTCGGTGGGCACGGCGTGCCCGTCGGGCGAGGTGCAGACGCGGCTGCGGCTGGGCCAGTACGACCAGGCGGTCCGCGCGATCGGCGAGCTCCAGGACGTGTTCGGCCGCGAGAACGTCTACGTCGAGCTCATGGACCACGGCGCCGAGATCGAGACGCGGGTCTTCAAGGACCTCGTCCGGCTCGCGCAGGACGTCGGCGCGCCGCTGCTCGCGACCAACGACTCCCACTACGTCAAGCCGGAGCACCACGACGCGCACGACGCGCTCCTGTGCATCAACTCCGGCTCCACGCTGGCCGACCCCGACCGCTTCAAGTTCGACGGCGACGGCTACCACGTGCGCTCGACCGAGGAGATGTACCGGCTCTTCGCCGAGCTCCCCGAGGCGCTCGAGAACACCGTCCGGCTCGCCGAGCAGTGCGACGTGTCGTTCACGACCGCCGCCGACGGCGCGAACTTCATGCCGCGCTTCCCCACGCCGCCGGGCGAGGACGAGACGAGCTGGTTCGTCAAGGAGGTCGAGCGCGGCCTGCACGCCCGCTACCCCGGCGGCGTCCCCGAGGAGGTGCGGCGGCAGGCGGAGTACGAGACCGGCGTCATCACGCAGATGGGCTTCGCCGGCTACTTCCTCGTCGTCGCCGACTTCATCAACTGGGCGAAGGACCACGGCATCCGGGTCGGCCCGGGCCGGGGCTCCGGCGCGGGCTCGATGGCCGCCTACGCCCTGCGGATCACGGACCTCGACCCGCTCCGGCACGGCCTCATCTTCGAGCGCTTCCTCAACCCGGACCGCGTCTCGATGCCCGACTTCGACGTGGACTTCGACGAGCGCCGGCGGGGTGAGGTCATCCGGTACGTCACCGACAAGTACGGCGAGGACCACGTCGCGCAGATCGTCACCTACGGCACGATCAAGGCCAAGCAGGCGATCAAGGACTCCGCCCGGCTGCTCGGCCACCCGTTCGCCGTCGGGGAGAAGCTGACCAAGGCGATGCCGCCCGCCGTCATGGGCAAGGACATCTCGCTCAGCGGCATCTTCGACCCCAAGGACCCGCGCTACGCGGAGGCGGAGGAGTTCCGCCAGCTCCACGCGACGGACCCGGACGCGCAGCAGGTCGTCGCGCTCGCCAAGGACATCGAGGGCCTCAAGCGGCAGTGGGGCGTGCACGCGGCGGGCGTCATCATGTCGAGCGAGCCGCTCATCGACACCATCCCGATCATGCGCCGCCCGCAGGACGGGGCGATCATCACGCAGTTCGACTACCCGACCTGCGAGGCCCTCGGCCTGATCAAGATGGACTTCCTCGGGCTGCGGAACCTGACGATCCTCGACGACGCGCTCGCCAACATCGTCGCGAACGGCAAGGAGCCGATCGAGCTCGAGTCCCTCCCGCTGGACGACAAGGCCACCTACGAGCTGCTCGGGCGCGGCGACACGCTCGGCGTGTTCCAGCTCGACGGCGGGGGCATGCGGACGCTGCTGCGCCTCATGCGGCCGGACAACTTCGAGGACATCTCCGCCGTCGGCGCGCTGTACCGGCCGGGCCCGATGGGCGCGAACTCGCACACGAACTACGCGCTGCGCAAGAACGGCCAGCAGCCGGTGGTGCCCATCCACCCGGAGCTCGCCGAGCCGCTCGAGGAGGTCGTCGGTGGCACCTACGGCCTCATCGTCTACCAGGAGCAGGTGCAGCGAGCCGCGCAGAAGCTCGCCGGGTACTCCCTCGGCCAGGCCGACCTGCTGCGCCGGGCGATGGGCAAGAAGAAGAAGGCCGAGCTGGACAAGCAGTTCGAGGCCTTCAGTGCGGGCATGCTCGAGCGCGGCTACTCCAAGAACTGCGTGGACACCCTGTGGGGCA
>JAAZAC010000177.1 GCA_012514545.1 Actinomycetales bacterium
CAAGCCCCTCGCGTTCGTGCCGCACGAGGCGGAGGAGAACCCGGCCCTCGGCGTGCGCGGCTACCGGCTCGTGCGCACCGCCCCGGAGCTCCTCGACACCCAGCTCGCGGCGCTCGCCGAGGCCGCGCGCCGCACCGGTGCCGAGCCGTGGGTGATGGCGCCGATGATCGCCACGCCCGCCGAGGCCGCGCAGTTCCGCGAGCGCGCCCGCGCGGCGGGGCTGACCACCGTGGGCGTCATGGTCGAGGTGCCCTCCGCCGCGCTGCAGGCGGCCGAGGTGCTCGCGGAGGTCGACTTCGTCTCGCTCGGCACGAACGACCTGGCCCAGTACACGATGGCGACCGACCGCCTGCGGGGCTCGCTCGACGACCTGCTCGACCCGTGGCAGCCCGCGGTGCTCGCGCTCGTGGCGCGGACCGCCGCGGCCGGCGCCGCGGCCGGGCGGCCGGTCGGGGTGTGCGGCGAGTCCGCGGCCGACCCGGTGATGGCGCTGGTGCTCGCCGGGCTGGGCGTGACGAGCCTGTCCATGGCGCCGTCGGCGGTCCCCGCCGTCCGGTTCGCGCTGCGGCGGCACACGCGCGCGGCGACGGAGGAGATCGCCCGCGCGGCGACGTCGGCCCCCGACGCCGGCCGCGCCCGGGCGGCCGCCACCGCCCTCGTCGCCCCGGACGTCCGTGAGGTGCTCGGGCTCGACGGGGCCTAGGGTCGGCGCCATGCGCCTCGGCCTCGTGCTCGACTACGCCGACGACGTCGCGTCGGCCGTGCCGCTGGTGCGCGAGGCCGAGCGGGTGGGCGTCGACGTCGTCACCGTCGCGGAGGCGTACTCGTTCGACGCGGTGAGCCGCCTCGGCTACCTCGCGGCCGTCACGGAGCGCGTGGGGCTGGCCTCTGCGGTCCTCAACGTGTTCTCGCGCACGCCCGCGCTGCTCGCGATGACGGCCGCCGGGCTCGACGACCTGGCCGGCGGGCGGTTCGAGCTCGGGCTCGGCGCCTCCGGGCCGCAGGTCGTCGAGGGGTTCCACGGCGTGCCGTTCGCCCTGCCGCTGGCCCGGGTGCGCGAGACCGTCGAGCTGTGCCGCGCGGTGTGGCGCCGGGAGCCCGCGGTGCTCGACGGCCGCGCGGTGCGCGTGCCCCTGCCGCCCGACGCCGGGACCGGGCTGGGCACGCCGCTGCGGCTGGTCAACCGGCCCCGCCGCGAGCGGATCCCCGTCGCGATCGCCGCGCTCGCGCCGCGCGCGGTCGCGCAGGCCGCCGAGATCGCCGAGGGCTGGCTGCCCCTGTTCTTCCTGCCCGAGCGCGCCGACGCCGCGTGGGGGGCCGCGCTCGCCGAGGGCCGCGCCCGCCGCGACCCCGCGCTCGGCCCGCTCGACGTGCACGTCACCGTCCCGCTGCTCGTCGGCGACGCGGTCGACGCGGCGCTGGAGGCGGCCACCGCGCGCGCGGCCCTCTACCTCGGCGGGATGGGGGCGCGCGGCGCCAACTTCTACGCGGACCTGGCGGCGCGCTACGGCTTCGGCGACGCGGTCGCCGTCGTGCAGGACCGCTACCTCGCGGGCGACCGGGCGGGGGCCGCGGCGGCGGTGCCGGCCGAGCTCGTTGTGGGGGCGTCGCTCATCGGCGACGAGGCCCACGTCCGCGCGCGGCTGCGGGCGCTCGCGGACGCGGGCGTCACGACCGTCACCGTCCAGCCGCTCGCGACCACGCCCGCGCGGGTCCTCGAGCAGCTCGAGGCGGTGCGGGCGATGCTCGACGCGTAGCCGGCGCGCCCACGGGTGGGCGGGGG
>JAAZAC010000178.1 GCA_012514545.1 Actinomycetales bacterium
GCGCGCAGCGTGTGCAGGGGCACGCGGCCCTCGCGGTAGAACTCGCTGCGGCTCATCTCCGCGCCGCCGAGGCGGCCCGAGCACTGCACGCGCACGCCCTTGGCACCCGCGCGCTGCGCGGACTGCAGGCCCTTGCGCATGGCGCGGCGGAAGGACACGCGGCTCGCGAGCTGCTCGGCGATGCCCTGGGCGACGAGCTGGGCCTCGAGCTCGGGGTTCTTGACCTCGAGGATGTTCAGCTGGACCTGCTTGCCCGTGAGCTTCTCGAGCTCGCCGCGGATGCGGTCCGCCTCGGCGCCGCGGCGCCCGATGACGATGCCGGGCCGCGCGGTGTGGATGTCCACGCGCACGCGGTCACGCGTGCGCTCGATCTCCACCTTGGCGATGCCGGCGCGCTCGAGCCCCGTGGACATGAGCTTGCGGATCTGCACGTCCTCGCGGATGTAGTCGCGGTAGCGCTGCCCGGGCTTGGTGCTGTCGGCGAACCACCGCGACCGGTGGTCGGTGGTGATCCCGAGGCGGTACCCGTGCGGGTTGACCTTCTGTCCCACTAGCGGGTCCTTCCCTTCCTGGTCGGGGCGGCGCCGGCGGCGGCCTTCTCGGGCGCCGGAGCGACGACGACGGTGATGTGGCTCGTGCGCTTGAGGATCCGGGACGCCCGGCCCTGCGCCCGCGGCCGGAACCGCTTGAGCGTCGGGCCCTCGTCCACGTAGGCCTCGCGCACGACGAGGCTCGCCGGGTCGAACGCCTCGCCCGCACGGTCGGCCTTCACGCGCGCGTTGGCGATCGCGCTCTCGACGACCTTGCGCACCGGCTCACCCGCGGCCTGCGGGGCGAACCGCAGGGCGGCGACGGCGTCGGCCGCCCGCTGCCCCCGGATGAGGTCGACGACGCGCCGGGCCTTCATGGGCGTGACACGGATGAACCGCGCCTGCGCCTTGGCTTCCATTGCTGTCCTGCCTTCTCGTGTCGACGGCTCGCCGGTCAGCGCCGGCGGGCCTTCCGGTCGTCCTTCTCGTGGCCGCGGAAGGTCCGCGTCGGGGCGAACTCACCGAGCTTGTGGCCGACCATCGCCTCGGTCACGAAGACCGGGACGTGCTTGCGGCCGTCGTGCACGGCGAACGTGTGGCCCAGGAAGTCGGGCGTGATCATCGACCTGCGGGACCAGGTCTTGATGACCGTCTTGGCGCCCTTCTCGTTCAGCGCGTCCACCTTCTTCTGCAGGTGGGCGTCGACGAAGGGGCCCTTCTTGAGGCTGCGTGGCATCTGTCTGGCTCCTTCTCAGCGCTTCTTACCGGTGCGCCGGCGGCGGACGATCATCGCGTCGCTGGCCTTGTTCGGCTTGCGGGTCCGGCCCTCGGGCTGGCCCCACGGGCTGACGGGGTTGCGACCACCGGAGGTCTTGCCCTCGCCGCCACCGTGCGGGTGGTCGACGGGGTTCATCGCGACGCCGCGCACCGTGGGCTTGCGGCCCTTCCAGCGCATGCGGCCCGCCTTGCCCCAGCTGATGTTCGACTGCTCGGCGTTGCCGACCTCGCCGACCGTCGCGCGGCAGCGGGCGTCGACGTTGCGGATCTCGCCGGACGGCATCCGGAGCTGCGCGAAGCGGCCCTCCTTGGCGACCAGCTGCACCGACGCGCCGGCCGAGCGGGCGATCTTCGCGCCGCCGCCGGGCCGGAGCTCGATGGCGTGGATGACCGTGCCGGTCGGGATGTTGCGCAGGGGCAGGTTGTTGCCGGGCTTGATGTCGGCGCTCGGCCCGCTCTCGACGACGTCGCCCTGCGACAGGCGGTTCGGCGCCAGGATGTAGCGCTTCTCGCCGTCGGCGTAGTGCAGCAGCGCGATGCGCGCGGTGCGGTTCGGGTCGTACTCGATGTGGGCGACCTTCGCCGGCACGCCGTCCTTGTCGTTGCGCCGGAAGTCGATGACCCGGTACGCGCGCTTGTGGCCGCCGCCGATGTGGCGGGTCGTGATGCGGCCGGCGTTGTTCCGGCCGCCCGACTTCGGCAGCGGGCGCACGAGCGACTTCTCCGGCGTCTCCCGCGTGATCTCGACGAAGTCGGCCACGCTCGAGCCGCGGCGACCCGGCGTCGTCGGCTTGTACTTGCGGATTCCCATGAGGTGTCAGTCCTTGGCTTGTCGCCGGTCAGCCGACCGGTCCCCCGAAGATGTCGATCGTGCCCTCGCGCAGCGTGACGATCGCGCGCTTGGTGTCCTTGCGACGGCCGATGCCGAACCGCGTCCGCCGCGCCTTGCCCTTGCGGCTGATCGTGTTGACGGCCTCGACCTTCACGCCGAAGACCTGCTCGACCGCGATCTTGATCTCGGTCTTGTTCGCGCGCGGGTCCACCTCGAACGTGTACTTGCCCTCGTCGAGGAGGCCGTAGCTCTTCTCCGAGACGACGGGGCGGATGAGCACGTCCCGCGGGTTCTTGTTCAGCGTGGTCACTTGCTCTCCTCCGCCTCGAGGGCCGACGCCTCGCCGGACGTGGCCACGGCCTTCGCGCTGCGGCCGGTGGGCCGCGTCAGGAACGCCTCGAGCGCGCCGCGGGTGAAGACGACGTCGTCGGACACGAGGACGTCGTAGGTGTTGAGCTGGTCGGCCGTGAGCACGTGCACCTGCGGCGCGTTGCGCAGGGACTTGACGCTCACCTCGTCCGAGCGCTCGAGCACCACGAGGACGTGGCGCCGGTCGGTGACCTTCGCGAGCACCTCGAGCGCGGCCTTGGTCGAGGGCGCGCCGTCGGCGCCGACGAAGCCCTCGACGACGTGCACGCGGCCGGCACGGGCCCGGTCGGACAGGGCGCCGCGGAGGGCGGCGGCCTTCATCTTCTTGGGCGTGCGCTGCGTGTAGTCGCGCGGCACCGGGCCGTGGACCGTGCCGCCGCCGGTGAACTGCGGCGCCCGCGTCGAGCCCTGCCGCGCGCGGCCGGTGCCCTTCTGGCGGTACGGCTTCCTGCCGCCGCCGGACACCTCGCCACGGGTCTTCGTCTTCGCCGTGCCCTGACGGGCGGCGGCCATCTGCGCGACGACGACCTGGTGGATGAGCGGGACGTTCGTCTGGACGTCGAAGACGTCGGCGGGCAGCTCGGCCGTGCCGGCCTTCTTGCCCTTCGCGTCGAGGACGTCGACGGTCAGCGTGTCGGACATCTCACGCCCCCTTCACGGCGGTGCGCACGAGCACGACGCCGCCCTTGGGCCCGGGGACCGCTCCCTTGAGGAGCAGCAGGCCCTTCTCGGTGTCGACGGCGTGCACGAGGAGGTTCTGGGTGGTCTGCCGGGCGTTGCCCATGCGGCCGGCCATGCGCAGGCCCTTGAAGACCCGCGAGGGCGTGGCGGCCGCGCCGATCGAGCCCGGCTTGCGGTGGTTGCGGTGCGCGCCGTGCGAGGCGCCGACGCCGGCGAAGCCGTGGCGCTTCATGACGCCGGCCGTGCCCTTGCCCTTGGTGGTGCCGACGACGTCGACCCGCTGGCCGGCCGTGAAGACGTCGGCCGTGAGCTCCTGGCCCGGCGTGTAGCTCGTGGCGTCGGTGGTGCGGACCTCGGCGAGGTGGCGGCGCGGCGTGACGCCGGCCTTCTCGAAGTGGCCCTTGAGCGGCTGGGTCACGCGGCGCGGGTCGATGTGGCCGTAGGCGAGCTGGACGGCGCTGTAGCCGTCCGTCTCCTCGGTGCGCACCTGCGTGACGACGTTGGTGCCGACCTGCACGACGGTGATGGGCACGAGCCGGCCGGACTCGTCCCACACCTGGGTCATGCCCAGCTTGGTGCCGAGGAGAGCCGTGACGGCGCGCGCGTCCTGGGGAAGGGTCGTCATCTCGATCTCCCTCAGAGCTTGATCTCGATGTTCACGTCAGCGGGCAGGTCGAGCCGCATGAGCGAGTCCACCGCCTTCGGCGTGGGGTCGATGATGTCGATCAGGCGCTTGTGGGTGCGCATCTCGAAGTGCTCGCGGCTGTCCTTGTACTTGTGCGGCGACCGGATGACGACGAACACGTTCTTCTCCGTCGGCAAGGGCACCGGACCGACGACCGTCGCGCCTGCGCGGGTCACCGTGTCGACGATCTTCCGCGCCGAGCTGTCGATGACCTCGTGGTCGTAGGACTTGAGCCGGATGCGGATCTTCTGTCCCGCCATGGCGTCGTCTGACTCTCTCTCTCGAACCGCTGTGGCCGACCCCCGCGCTCGGGCGTGTCGCGTGGTCACGACACACCTGGGCGCTGCACGCGAGGTGCGAGGTCGTTGGGTGCTGTGTGGCGCCGCGCCGCGAGGCGCACCGTTCCACTGGCGTCTGTGTGCCGACCGGCCCCACCCGCACGCGCTGGCGCGCGTCCAGGGCTCGGCGGCCGCCGGGCAACCGGAACAGTGTGCCAGAGGTCGGCGGCCATCTCCAAACGGGCGGAGGGGCCGGCGAGGGCGACCTCGCGCACGCGGAGGCGCCCCGCGAGGGGCGCGGACACGGCGCGGCCCGGGCTCAGCGAGCCCGGGCCGCGCGACGCGTCACTTGATGATCTTCGTGACCCGACCGGAGCCGACGGTCCGGCCACCCTCGCGGATGGCGAAGCCGAGGCCCTCCTCCATGGCGATCGGCTGGATGAGCTCGACCGTCATCTCGGTGTTGTCGCCGGGCATGACCATCTCGGTGCCCTCGGGCAGCGTGATGACGCCGGTGACGTCGGTGGTGCGGAAGTAGAACTGCGGCCGGTAGTTCGAGTAGAACGGGTTGTGGCGGCCGCCCTCGTCCTTGGCCAGGACGTAGACCTGGGCCTCGAACTGGGTGTGCGGGGTGATGGTGCCGGGCTTGGCCACGACCTGGCCGCGCTCGACCTCCTCGCGCTTGATGCCACGGAGCAGCAGGCCACAGTTCTCGCCGGCCCACGCCTCGTCCATCTGCTTGTGGAACATCTCGATGCCGGTGACGACGGTCTTCTGCGGCGGCCGGATGCCGAGGATCTCGACCTCGGAGTTGATCGGCAGCTTGCCGCGGTCGACCTTGCCCGTCACGACGGTGCCGCGACCGGTGATGGTGAAGACGTCCTCGATCGGCATGAGGAACGGCTTGTCCATGTCGCGCACCGGCTCGGGGATCGCGTTGTCGACGGCGTCGAGGAGCTCCTCGATCGACTTCGTCCACTTCGGGTCGCCCTCGAGGGCCTTGAGGCCGGAGACGCGGATGACCGGGGCGTTGTCGCCGTCGAAGCCCTGGGAGGACAGGAGCTCGCGGACCTCCATCTCGACGAGCTCGAGGATCTCCTCGTCGTCGACCATGTCGGCCTTGTTGAGCGCCACGAGCAGGTAGGGCACGCCGACCTGGCGGGCGAGCAGGACGTGCTCGCGCGTCTGGGCCATCGGGCCGTCGGTGGCCGCGACGACGAGGATCGCCCCGTCCATCTGCGCCGCACC
>JAAZAC010000001.1 GCA_012514545.1 Actinomycetales bacterium
CTCGCGGGGCACCGCGTCACGTACGGCCGTCCGTTCCACCGGATCGAGGAGCTGGCGCTCGGCGACGCGCTCGTCGTGCAGACCGCGGACGCCTGGTACGTCTACCGCGTGACCGGGACGGCCGTCGTCGGGCCGGCGGACGTCGAGGTCGTGGCGCCGGTGCCGGGGGACCCGGACGCGGCGCCGACCCGCGCCCTCATGACGCTGACGACGTGCCACCCGACGTACTCGGCGCGGGAGCGCTACGTCGTCCACGCGGAGCTGGACTCCTGGCCGCCGGTCGCGGACGGGGTGCCGGTCGAGCTGACCGACCCGTCCGCCGGCCTCGGGGGAGGGGCGTGATGTACTCCAGGCTGTGGCGCGCGCTGCCCGGGCCGCGGTGGCTGCGGGTCGGAATCCTCCTCGCCCTGGCGGCCGTCGTCGTGGCAGTGTGCCTCACCTGGGTGTTCCCGGCGATCGCCCCCTACGTGCCCCTCAACGACATCACGGTGGACTAGATGACCCGGATCCTCGTCGTCGACAACTACGACTCGTTCGTCTACACGATCGTCGGCTACCTCGAGCAGCTGGGCGCCCGGACCGTCGTCGTGCGCAACGACGCGGTCCCGACGGCCGACGAGCAGGCGACGTACGACGGCGTCCTCGTGTCCCCCGGGCCGGGCACGCCCCGCGGCGCGGGCCGCTCGATGGCGGTGATCGAGGCGTGCGCGGCGGCGGGCACCCCGATGCTCGGGGTGTGCCTCGGGCACCAGGCGCTCGCCGAGGTGTTCGGCGCGACGGTGACGCACGCCCCGGAGCTCATGCACGGCAAGACGAGCGAGGTGGTGCACGACGGCGCGGGCGTCCTCGCGGGCCTCACGTCACCGTTCACCGCGACGCGCTACCACTCCCTCGCCGTGGTCGACGACACCGTGCCCGACGAGCTCGTCGTCACCGCGCGCACCGCGCCGGGACCGGGCGGCCCGGGGGGCGTGATCATGGCGCTGCAGCACCGCGACCTGCCGCTGCACGGCGTCCAGTTCCACCCGGAGTCGGTGCTCACGCAGGGCGGCCACCGCCTGCTGGCGAACTGGCTCGAGACGTGCGGGCTCCAGGGCGCGGTCGAGCGGTCCGCGGGCATGGCGCCGCTCGTGCGCGGGACCGCGCACGCCTAGCCGGCGCGACCCGTCGGGCCGTACGCCAGGCCGTACCCGTCGGGCCGTCGGGCCGTACCCGTCAGGCCCGACGCGTCAGTCGCCCTCGCCGTCGCCCGGGTCGGGCGGCGGCTTGACCGTCACGGTCACGGTGGTGCCCACCGGGACCTGCGTGCCGGCCGCCGGGTTGGTGCTGACGACGATGTCGCTGTTGTTCGCCCGGTCGCCGTTCTCGTAGCGGCAGTCGCCGTTGAGCGAGGCGTTGCCGAGGGCCTCGAGCGCGTCGCGGCACGTGATGTTCACGAGGCCGGCGGGCACCGAGGTCATCTCGACCGAGGGCGCCTGCGCGACGACCAGCGTCACCATGCTGTTCTGCGGCACGAGGCCCGGCGCCGGCTCGGTGCGGATGACCGTGCCCGGCGTCTTGTCGGACTCCTCGAGCCGCGGCACCGGCGTCAGCCCGAGCTCGACGACCCGCGCGATCGCCTCCTCCTCGGTGAGGCCGATGATGTCCGCCGGCAGCTCGACCATGCCCGTGGAGACGTAGAGGACGATGGCGGTGTCCGGCGCCACGGACTCGCCGGCCGGCGGGTCCGTGCGGGTCACCATGTCCTTGGGGATCTCGGGGTGGTTCTCCGACTGGACGGAGATCTTCAGCGGGTCGAAGCCGGCCGTCGCGAGGATCTGGCGGGCCTCCTCCTGGGACTTGCCCTGCACGTCCGGGATCTCGAGCGCGTCCGGGCCCGCCGAGACGGTGACGAGGACCTCGGTGCCCGGGTCCACGAGCTTGCCGGCCTCGGGGTCGGTCTCGATGACGCGCCCCTTCTCGACCTCGGCGCTCGGCTCCGTCGTCTGGCGGAACTCGAGGTCGGCCGCGAGGATCTCCTCGCGGGCCTCGTCGACGGTCTTGCCGACGACGTCGGGCACCTCCACCTGCGTGGTGGGCGGCGGCCCGTCGCCCCGGGTGAGCAGCCAGATGATGCCGGCGATCGCGAGGACGGCGACGCCGACGAGGACCCACAGGACCCAGGGCCGGCGGGGCTCCTCGTCGTCGGGCTGGAGGGCGGCCTCGCCGTCGTCGAACGGGCTGGTCGGCGCGCCGACCGAGCCCCAGCCGGGCGCGGCCGGGGGCGTCGGGGCGAGCGGCGTCGTCGGCTGCATGACCTGCGTCGCGGCCGGCGGCGGGTCGAGGCGCTGGGTCGCGGCGGCGGCACCGAGGCCGGCGCCGGCGGCCGCGGCGGCCGCGCCGATCGCGGGCGCGGAGACGTGCCCGCCGCGCAGGGCGGCCTCGAGGTCCGCGCGGAACTCGGCCGCGGTGGCGTACCGCTGGTCGCGGTCCTTCGCGAGCGCCTTCATGGCGATGCGGTCGAGCACCTCGGGCACGTCGCCCGCGAACGCGCTCGGCGGCTGCGGGGCCTCGCGGGCGTGCTGGTAGGCGACGGCCACGGGGGAGTCGCCGACGAACGGCGGCCGGCCGGTGAGGAGCTCGTACAGCAGGCAGCCGGTCGAGTAGAGGTCGGAGCGCGAGTCGACGGCCTCGCCGCGCGCCTGCTCCGGGGAGAGGTACTGCGCGGTACCGATGACCGCCTGGGTCTGCGTCATCGTGCCGGCGGCGTCCGCCATCGCGCGGGCGATGCCGAAGTCCATGACCTTGACCGCGCCGGCGGGCGTGAGCATGACGTTGGCCGGCTTGATGTCGCGGTGCACGATCCCCGCGTGGTGGCTGTACTCGAGCGCCGACAGCACGCCGGCGGTGATCTCGATGGCCTCCTCGATGGGCACCGCGGCGCCGTCGCGCAGGATGTCCCGCACGGTGTGGCCCTCGACGTACTCCATGACGATGAAGGGGACGTGCGAGACCTGGCCGGTGGTCGGGTCGACGGTGACGTCCTCGCCCGTGTCGTACACGGCGACGATGGCGGGGTGGTTGAGGGCCGCGGCGGCCTGTGCCTCCCGGCGGAACCGGGCCTGGAACGAGGGGTCGCGGGCGAGGTCGGAGCGGAGGATCTTCACGGCGACGGTGCGCCCGAGGCGGGTGTCGTGGCCGATGTGCACCTCGGCCATGCCGCCACGGCCGATGAGCTCGCCGACCTCGTACCGGCCTCCCAGGATCCGGGGAGCGTCTGCCACCACTACTGGTCCCTCGTTGTCGTCGTGTCGGGGCTGTGGTCGATGATCCCACGGGGCAGGTCCCGAACGGGTGAGGCCAGCACCAGGATCTGCCGGCCCGCGTCGTCTGGAGGGGGGGCGGAGCGGGACCGACCCCACACACTATCCGCAAACCAGGCGCCCAACAGAGCGAAGAGCACCATCAGGACCAGCACGACGAGGGGCCGCGAGACGACCGCCCAGCGGCGGCCGACGCTCGCGGGGACAGGGCTCGCCACCCGGCGGGCCGCCGTGGCGAGCCCCCGACGGGCGCCGCGGGCCCAGCGGGCGACGGGGGACAGGGCCGCCTCGCGCGCGGCGGCGCGGCCGGGCGGGGTCGCCTCGGGCGCGGGCGCAGGGGCGGCCGCCTCGGCCGGGGCGGCCGGCGGGGCCGGGGTCTGCGGTGCGGACGCTGGGGTCTGCGGCGCCGGGGTCTGGGGCGCGGGCGCCGGCGGGGGCACGGTGGCCGTCGCGCCGCTCACCGCGTCGACGACGTCGACCGGCCGGGCGTGCCGCCCGAGCACCGGGGGGATGCCCGTGGACGGCGTGCGCACCGCGATGTCGTCGAGCACGCGCGCGAGCGACGCCGCCGACCGCGGCCGCTCCTCCGGGTCCTTGGACAGCATGCGCATGACGAGCGCGGCGAGCTCCGGGTCGACGTCGGACGGCAGCGGCGGCACCGGGGTGTTGACGTGCGCGACGGCGATGTCCACCGCCGTCGGGCCGGTGAACGGCCGCTTCCCGGCGAGCGCCTCGTACGCGACGATCCCGAGCGAGTAGATGTCCGACGCCGGGGTGGCGGCCTTCCCGATGGCCTGCTCCGGCGAGAGGTACTGGGCGGTGCCCATGACCATGCCGGAGTCCGTCATCGGGATCCGGCCGGTCGCCGTCGAGATGCCGAAGTCGGTGATCTTCACCCGACCCGCGCGCGACAGGATGATGTTGCCGGGCTTGACGTCGCGGTGCACGACGCCGGCCACGTGCGCCGCGTGCAGCGCGCGGGCGGTCTCGGCGAGGATCGGCAGGAGGCGCCGCGTCGGCAGCACCGGCTCGCGGTCGAGCAGGTCGGACAGCGGCTCGCCGAGGATGAGCTCCATGACGAGGAACGCCGACCCGTCCTGCTCGCCGTAGTCGAAGAGCTGGGCGATGTTCGGGTGCGAGAGCTGGGCGCAGTTGCGCGCCTCGGTGCGGAACCGCTCGAGGAAGCCCTCGTCGCCGGCGTACTCCTCGCGCAGCACCTTGACCGCGACGTCGCGCGCGAGCGCCTCGTCGTGCGCGCGCCAGACCTCGCCCATGCCCCCGACGGCGATCCGCTCCACGAGGCGGTAGCGGCCGCCGAGCGCGACGCCCTCGCCCGGCTTCACGACCCGCTCCCGAGCGCCGCCTGGATGACCGCCCGCGCGATCGGCGCGGCGACCGCGCCGCCCGTCGCCTCGCTGCCCATCGAGCCGCCGTGCTCGACGACGACCGCGACCGCCACGCGCGGGGCCTCCGCGGGCGCGAAGGCGGTGAACCATGCGTGGGGCGGGACGTCGTCGGTGGTCTGGGCCGTGCCCGTCTTGCCGGCGACGCCGACGCCGGAGATGCGGGCCGCCCGGCCGGTGCCGTTCTCGACGACGCCGACCATCATGTCCCGCAGCTGCTGCGCCGTGGACGGGGAGATCGGCCGGCCGAGCTCGGCCGGGTCGTGCTCGACGACGACCGTGAGGTCCTGGCTCCGGACCCGCTGCACGAGGTACGGCGTCATCTGCACGCCACCGTTGCCGATGGTCGCGGCCACCATGGCCATCTGCAGCGGGGTCACACGCACCTCGTACTGCCCGATGGCCGAGAGAGCCGTCTGCGGCGCATCGGGCTCCTCCGGGAACCGGCTCTCCGTCACCTTCATCGGCACGTTGAGGGGGCTGTCAAACCCGAAGGCCTCCGCCTGGGCGCGCAGCCGGTCCGCGCCGAGGTCGAGGCCGAGCTGGGCGAACGCGGTGTTGCACGAGATCCGCAGCGCGTCGGCGAGCGTCGTCGTGCCGGAGGCGGAGCACGCGGCCCCGCCGAAGTTCTGCAGGTCGCGCGACGTCTGCGGCAGCCGCAGCGTGCGCGGCGCGGCGACCTCGCTCGCGCTCGTGAGGCCGTTCTCGAGGGCCGCGGCCGCCGTGACGAGCTTGAACGTCGAGCCCGGCGGGTACGTGTCCCCGGCGATGGCCCGGTTGACCAGGGGGTCGCCCTCGTCCGCGAGCAGCGCGTCCCACGCGGCGCGCACGGCGTCGAAGTCGTGGCTCGCGAGCACGTTCGGGTCGTAGCTCGGCTTGCTCACCATCGCGAGGATCGCGCCCGTCCTCGGGTCCATGGCGACGACGGCGCCCCGCTGGTCGCCGAGCGCGTCCCACGCGGCCTGCTGCACGGCCGGGTCGATCGTCAGCTCGACGGACGCCCCGCGGGTCTGCCGGCCGGTCACCAGGTCCTGCAGGCGCTCGTAGAACAGGGAGTCCGCGGAGCCGTTGAGCTCGGTGTTCAGCCACTTCTCGATGCCCTCGCGCCCGAAGACCACCGAGTAGTACCCGGTCACCGGCGCGTAGAGCGGCCCGTTGGCGTAGACGCGCTGGTAGCCGAACGAGTCGTCCACGGGGACGGACGACGCGATCGCCTGCCCGCCGACGACGATCGGCCCCCGGAAGTTGCCGTACTCGCGGTAGAGGGTGCGCACGTTGCGCTGATCGTTGTTGAGCGAGGGCGCCTGGACGAACTGGACCCAGGTGGCCGCCACCATGAGGCCGAGGAACATCACGGCGACGACGGACGCGAGGCGGCGCAGGGGCGTGTTCACTCGTCGCCTCCCAGCCGGATGACCTCCGTCTCGAGGTCCGACCCCTGCGGGAGGACCGGGGTGGCGGGGGCCGGGGCGGCGTCCTCGGGCCGGGCGGCCTGCGGGGCGGGGCGCCGCGCGCTGTCGGAGATCCGCAGGAGCAGGGCCACGATGATCCAGTTCGCCAGCAGCGACGACCCCCCGTAGGCGAGGAACGGCATCGTCAGGCCGGTGAGCGGGATGACCCGCGTGACCCCGCCGACGACGACGAAGCACTGGAACGCGACGACGAACGCCATGCCGCCGGCGAAGAGCTTGCCGAAGCCGTCGCGGACGCCGATCGCGGTGCGCAGGCCGCGCTGGGTGAGGACGACGTAGAGCACGAGGATCGCGAGCAGGCCCGTGAGCCCGAGCTCCTCGCCGAGCGAGGCGACGATGAAGTCGGACTCGGCGTAGGGCACGAGGTCCGGGCGGCCCTCGCCCAGCCCGGTGCCGAAGAGCCCGCCGCTCGCCATGCCGAACAGGCCGCGCACGAGCTGGCCGGAGCCGCCGGGGTCGCGCTGGAACACGTCGTCGTCGAGCGCGTGCAGCCAGACCTCGAACCGCGCGGCGACGTGCGCGAACACCCGCGCGGCGACGGCGGCGCCGCCGAGGAACAGCCCGACGCCGATGACCACCCAGCTGATCCGCTCGGTCGCGAGGTAGAGCATCCCGACGAAGAGGCCGAAGAACAGCAGGGACGTGCCGAGGTCGCGCTCGAGGACGAGGAGCGCGAGCGAGACCACCCAGGCGAGGAGGATCGGGCCGAGGTCGCGGGCCCGGGGGAGCTGGAGGCCCAGCACCCGCGGCCCGGCGAGGGCGAGCGTGTCGCGGTTCGTCACGAGGTAGCCGGCGAAGAACACGGCGAGCACGATCTTGCCGACCTCGGCGGGCTGGAACGACTGCTCGGCGATGCGGATCCAGATGCGGGCGCCGTTGACCTCGGCGCCCAGCCCCGGCACGAGCGGGAGCATGAGCAGCGCGAGACCGGCGACCATCGCGGTGTACGTGTAGCGGCGCAGCGTGCGGTGGTCCCGCAGCACGACGAGCACCACGGCCGCGAGCACGATGCTCACCGCGGTCCACGTGAGCTGCCGCTCCGCGAACCCGCCGAACCGCCCGCGGGCCTGGTACGCGAGGTCGATCCGGTAGATCATCGCCAGCCCGAGGCCGTTGAGCGCGACGACCACCGGCAGGATCACCGGGTCCGCGTACGGCGCGCGCCAGCGGAGCACGACGTGCATCCCGACGGCGAGCGCGACCAGCCCGGCGCTGTAGCCCACGATGTCCGCGGGGACGCTGCCCGCCGTCGCCAGGCCGACGATCGCGTACGCGCCGACGCCGATGGCGAGCGCGATCACCAGGAGCACCAGCTCGGGGCCGCGCCCGGGCCGCACGGGGTGCGGGGTCACCGTCGCCATCAGGGACCCGCCCGTCGGCTCTCCTCCTCGATGGACGCCACGCGGTCGCGGGCGTCGGCGAGGTCGTCGGCGGGCAGGGTGTCGGCGAGGCGGTCGCGGAAGTACTCGGGCAGGTCGTCGAGCCGCAGGTCGGTGGTCTCGACGACCTCGGAGAGCACGAGCGGCCCCACGGTCTGCGGGATGCCGCGGAAGATGGCGACCCGGTCGCCGTCGACCCCCACGTAGTACTGGGTCTGCGTCCAGCGGTAGCCGAGCCAGCCCGCGGCGACGGCCGCCGCGAGCACGGCGAGCACGGCCAGGGCCTCGAGCGCCCGGCGCAGGCGGCCCGGGGCCGGGGGCTCGTCGTCGTCCTCCGCGGGGGTGGCGGGCTCGTGGGTCCGGGCGCGCGCGGCCGCGGAGTGCTGGGCGGCCCGGGCCGCGGCCCCCCGCCCGCCGCGGGTCGGCCGGTTCCGGTCGAGGGCGGCCGCGCCGACGACGTGGCTCGCCGTCGCGGGGGCGGCGCCGTCGGGCAGGTCGTCCACCTCGACGACGTCCCCGACGACGACGGTCACGTTGTCGGGCGCCCCGCCGCGCAGGGCGAGCTCGACGAGCTGGTCCGCGCACGCGTCGACGTCGGCGACCTCGCGGAGCGTCTCGGCGAGCGTCTCGTGGCTCACGACGCCGGACAGGCCGTCGCTGCACAGCAGCCACCGGTCGCCGGGCCGGGCCTCGCGGACCGACAGGTCCGGCGCGATGTCCATGTCGAAGTCGCCGAGCACCCGCAGCAGCACGGACCGCTGCGGGTGGTTCTCGGCCTCCTCCGGCGTGAGCTTGCCGGTGTTGACGAGGTGCTGGACGAACGAGTGGTCCGTGGTGACCTGGGCGAGGTCGCCGTCGCGGAGCAGGTAGGCGCGCGAGTCGCCGATGTGCGCCATCGCGAGCTTGTTGCCGCTGCGCAGCAGCGCGGTCACGGTGGTGCCGAGGCCGGCGAGCTCGGGGTGGTCCTCGGCGAGGGCGAGGAGCTCCTCGTGCGCGGCGGCGAGCGCGCGGCCGAGCTCGTCGAGCGCGTCGTCGGGGCCGTGCGCCTCGTCGTCGAGCGGCGCGAGGTGCGCGACGGCGACCGACGAGGCGATGTCGCCGCCCGCGTGGCCGCCCATCCCGTCCGCGACGGCGAGCAGGTGCGGGCCCGCGTACGCGGAGTCCTGGTTGTTGGAGCGCACGAGGCCGACGTCGGAGCGGGCGGCGTAGCGGAGCGCGATCGTCATCCGCGCCTCACCGCTGCAGCTCGAGCGTGGACTGGCCGACCTTCACCTGGCTCCCGACCGTGATGGGGGTGGGGCCGTTGATGCGCTCGCGGCCCACGTAGGTGCCGTTGGTCGAGCCGAGGTCCTCGACGTACCAGCGGCCGCCCTCCGGGTAGATCCGGGCGTGGCGCGAGGAGGAGTAGTCGTCGTCGAGCACGAGCGTGCACGAGGGCGCGCGGCCGATGAGCACGGCGGACCCGCCCAGCGGGACGGTCGTGCCGCGCAGCGGGCCGGTCGTGACGACGAGGCGGCGGGGCGCGACGTCGCGCCGCGGGATGGGCCCGGAATCCCGGGGGGCGGGCGGCGGCGCGGA
>JAAZAC010000179.1 GCA_012514545.1 Actinomycetales bacterium
AGGTGCATCGGTGGATAGCCGCCCGGCTCGCGGGCTGGACGCGCGACGATGCCGGCATGGCGGAGGAGCTGGAACGCGACCGCCGCGCCGGGTTGGTGACTCCCAGCCCGTGACCCCCGCCGCCGAGGCGGGTACGGGGCGCGGGTACCGTGGCGCTGCCGCCCAGCATCGGGCCGGGCGGCAGAGGGAGGTACGTCGATGAGACGTAGATGGACCGCCGCCGCCGCCGTGGCGGCGGGGGCGATGCTCGCGGCGGCCCTGGCCGGGCCGGTGGCCGCCAGCCCGACCGCAGGGGACGGGCCGGGCACGCTGATCATCGGGGGCGAGGACGCCCCGCACGCCCGCGCGGCGGTGTCGGTGCACGTCGGGGGCCGGTTCGTGTGCTCCGGGGTCGCCGTGGAGATCGCAGGGGTCGCGGCGGTCATGACCGCCGCCCACTGCGTCAGCGACCCGCCCGCCGGGGCCGCCCGCACGGTAACCGGGTGGGCCGGGCCGGCGGTGGCCGGGTCGGCACGCCCGGCACCGGCCGCCGCCGTCGAAGGGGTGGCCGTTCGTGCCGGGACCGACCGCACCGCCGGGCCGCTGGTCGAGGCGGCCGAGGTGGTGATCCGGCCGGGCTGGTCGTGGGGAGCCGGGCCGGGCCGGGTGGACGACGCCGCGCTGATCCGGCCCGCGTCGCCGCTGCGCGGCGTCTCGCCGCTGCGGCTCGCCGACGCCAGGCGGGGCCAGGTCGTGCGCGCCCAGGGGTGGGGGATCACCTCCATCGACGCGACCCAGCCCCCGACCGTCCTTCAGGCCGCGACGATGCGCGTCGTGCGGGCCGAGCGGTGCGCGGGCATGATGCCCGGCATGACGGCCGGTGAGGTGTGCGTCGCGGCCCCCGCCGCGCACGCCTGTTACGGGGACAGCGGCGGGCCGATCCTCGGTGTCAGCGGCGGCCGGTGGGCCGTCGTCGGGCTGGCGAGCCGGGCGCGGGAGCTGTGCGACGGGGCGACGATTTACAGCGCCGTCGATCCGACCGTCCGGGCGTGGGCCGCTTCGACCGTGCGCGCGTGGCGGCAGTAGCCGCCCGCTAGCCCGCCGGGGCCAGCGCGTGACAGGCAGCCGGCCCGGTCGATCCGAGATCGACCGGGCCGGCTGTCGCGTCCGTCCACCGGATCGAGCGACGCGGGACCGCGCTCGATCCGGCCGCCATTCGATCAGACTATAGGGACACCATGCACATCTGCAGCTCAGCGGTTAGATCGTGCGCCGTGAACGGCCGTTCTTCGATCGGGGTCAAGCGTGGACTGCGCCCGGGTTAGCGTCGGGGCGAACCCGCCCGAGCCTTGGAGGATGCCTTGCCGACCAGCCGCAGGACGTTCATCGCCAGTGGAGCCGTGCTGGCCGCCGGCGCCGCCGTGCCCGAAGTCGCCGGGGCCGGACCGAGACGGGGCAAGCACCCGCCCAAGCCGCCGCCCGAGCGCAAGGGCGACAAGCGGCGCAAGCCCCGGCGCCGGGCCGTGCTGAGCCGGGCCGAGACCGTGACGCTGGCCGCCTGGTGCGACCGGCTCGCCCACGGGGCGCGCGCCGCCGAGGTCGGGGACTTCGTCAACGACCAGCTCGCAAAGCACCCCGACGACGCCCTGCTCGGCATCCGCTACTTCGGCTGGCCGCCGCCGTGGAAGCCGTTCTACCAGGCCGGGATCGAGGGGCTGGACGAGGCCGCGCGGGCCGCCCACGGCGAGCGGTTCGCCGAGCTGCGCGCCCGCCAGCAGGACGACGTGCATGCCCGGCTGCAGGCCGGGACGCTCGCCTGGACGGCGGAGGTGCCGTTCTTCCTCTTCTACCTGGTGACACGCAGCGACGCCGTCGACGTGGTCTACGGGACGCGCGCCGGCTTCAAGAGCATCGGGATGCGTTACGACCCGGTGAACCCCCCGAGGAGGCCCTGGTGAACACGGACGTAGTCATCGTCGGAGCCGGGTACGGCGGCTCGATCATGGCCCGCGAGCTCGCGCGGGCCGGCAAGCGGGTCGTCGTGCTGGAGTCCGGCCCGGCCTGGGACTCCAAGGACCTGCTCAGCTCGCAGATCTGGTCGCGGCGGCTGCGGGCCGGGATCGCCCAGTACCGCACCGCGGGCGAGGACCCGGTCGGGATCGGGTTCAACGTCGGGCGCGGGCTCGGCGGCGCCGGCATCCACCACTACGGCGGCTGGTTCCGGATGCACGCCGGGGACTTCGACGTCAAGAGCCGGTACGGGCAGCAGCTCGACTGGCCGCTGAGCTACGAGGACCTCCGCCCCTACTACGACCGGATGCAGGCCGACGTCGGCATGTCCGGCGACGCCAAGGCCGAGGTCTGGCGGCCGCCGGGCAAGCCCTACCCGCTGCCGCCGCTGCCGCTCCAGCGCCACGGCCGGATCCTCCGCCGGGGCTTCGACGCGCTCGGCCTGCGGACCGCGCCCGCGCCGCAGGCGATCCTCTCGCGCCCGTACAAGGGACGGCCCGCCTGCACGCTCGAGGGGTGGTGCGACGCCGGCTGCTCCAGCGGCGCGCTCGCCCATCCGCTGGTGACGTTCATCCCGCAGGCGAAGCGGGCCGGGGCCCGGTTCGTCACCGGGGCGCACGTCACCAAGGTGCTCTCGCGCGGCGGCCGGGCGACCGGTGTGCAGTACGTCGACGCCCGCGGCCGGCGCGAGACCGTCAAGGCGAAGCTGGTGATCCTCGCCGCCTTCACCCTCGAGACCCCGCGGCTGCTGCTCGCCTCCGCCGACGGGGGGCTGGCGAACTCCAGCGGGCTGGTCGGCAAGTACATCCACGTGCACGTCCTGCTGACCACCTTCGGCCTGTTCAAGGAGCGGACCGAGCCCGGGCGGGGGCCCGTCGGGGCCCAGCTGCTCTGTCAGGACGACTACGACCCCGCGCCCGCGGCCGGCGGCTACTTCGGCGGCTACCAGTGGCTGGCCGGGACGGCGAAGAAGCCCAACGACCTCGCGGGACTCGCGGGGGCCCGGATGGAGCTGCACGGCAAGGAGCTGCACAGCTTCATGCGCGACGCCGCCCGCCACCTCGGGGCGATGGACTGCATCGGGACCGGCACCGTGAGGAAGGAGAACGCGCTGCGGCTGCTCGACGAGCGGGACGAGCACGGCGTGCCGATCTGCGAGATCACCCACACCCACGACGACGACGCCCGGCGCCTCTACGACGCCGCCGCCGCACAGGGGGAGGAGATCATGCGGGCCGCGGGGGCGCGCGAGGTCTGGAGCGGGAGCCGGGTTACCGCCCACATCATGGGCGGGACGATCATGGGCGCCGACCCGCGCGAGTCCGTGGTGGACGAGTACGGCCGCACCCACGACGTCGAGAACCTCGTCGTCTCCTCCCCGGGCGCGTTCCCGACCGGTGCCGGGGTCAACCCGACCTTCACCCAGGTCGCGTGGACCCTGCGCAGCGCCGAGCGGCTCGTCCGCCGCTGGCGCGACTACGCGGGCCGGTAGCGGTACCGCCGGCGCGGCCACGGCCGCGCCGGCGGGTTGGACGGACGTTCGAGGGCGGGGAACGCGGTGGTTCCCGGCCCTCCCCGCGGGCGCTAGGCTGATCGCGCCCGTGAACGTGGAGGAGAGGATCATCGGGCGGGGGGCACAGCTCGCGGAGATCGCCGAGGGGGTGGTGGGCGACAGCTCGGCGGTCGTCGTCCACGGCGGTCCGGGCTGCGGACGCTCGACCGTCCTGCGTGCCGCGGCGGAGGGGGCGACACGCGGCGGAGCGGCCGTGGTCGTCGCCCGGCCGATGGCATTGGACCGGGGCCCGCAGCTGCGGCTCTGGCGGGCGGTCATCCGCGGGCTCGGGCGCAGGATGGGGCCGTGGCCCGCCTACGGCGTGGCCGAGCCGACCGCGGACGTCGTGCGGTCGCTCGCCGAGCGGCTCGCCGCGGACCGCCCGGTGGTGGTCGCCATCGACGACGCGCACCTCCTCGACCCGCGCTCGGCGGAGCTGCTCGCCCGCCTCGTCGATCAGCCCGCGCGCGGGGCCGTCACCCTGCTGGTCGCGACGGCCTCGGGGCGGCTGGCGGCGGTCGTCGTCGCGGCGCTCGCCCGAACGCCGGCGCCGACCGTCGAGCTCGGCCCGCTCGACGACGACGCCGGCGGCGCCCTGCTCGGGGCCGGGTGGTCACCCGGCGAGCGTGCGCGGCTGCAGCGGCTCGCGGGCGGCGCGCCGGTGTTCCTCACCGCGCTGGCGGCCCAGGCGCGCCGCCAGGGGATCCCCTCCGGCGAGCCGTGGACGGAGGCGCGGCTGCCGGCGCGGGTGGCGGCCGCGCTGCGCGGCGAGCTGGCGGCCCTCGACGAGCCGGCCGCCCTGCTCGCGCGCTCTCTCTCGGTCGCCGGTGGAGCGTCCGCTCCGGACCTGCTCGCCGCGATCGCCGACCTCCCGCCCGACGCCGTCGCGGACGGGGTCGCGGACCTGGCCGCGCGCCGGCTGGTCGCGGCGTCCGCCGGACGGGTGACATTCACGAGCGGCGTGGCGGCCGCGGTCGCCTACGAGACCTCCAGCGAGGCGTTCCGGCTCGTCGCGCACGGCCGCGCCGCCCGGGCGCTGGCGACGGCCGCGCCCGCCGTCCGGGCACCCCACGTCGAACGGTCCGCCGAGCCGGGCGACCCGCTCGCGGTCGAGGTGCTCGCCGAGGCCGCCGCCGCGGTGGCGGCCGACGACCCGGCGCGCGCCGCCCGCTGGCTCGACGCGGCCGTCCGGCTGCTGCCGGAGGGCCCCGACCCGCGGCGCGAGGCGCTGCTGATCGCGACAGCCAAGACGCTCTTCGCCGACGGCGACCTGGAGCGCTCCCGCGCGGTTCTCGACCGGCTGCGCGCGCTCCGGCGCGAGCGCGGGGCGGGTCCGCAGGCCGAGGCCGCGGGGCTCGCCGCGACCGTCGAGGCGCTCCTCGGCGACGCCGACGGCGCGGCCGCCACGCTCGAGCACGGGCTGGCGGAGGCCGGCCGCGAGGCCGACGGCGCCAGTCCGGGCGCCTGGAGCCTGCACCTCGCGGCGGCGACGCTCAGCTGGCTGCGCTCGGACTGGGGGCGGATGGCCGCCGAGGCCGACGCGGCGCTCGCGGTCGCGCGCCGTCTCGGCTCGCCGACGCGGGAGCGCGACGCGGCCGCCTTCGCGGCGCTCGCGGCCTACTGCGCCGACCGCGCGGAGGCGCGCGACCGGCTCGAGGTCGCGATCGCCGCGATCCACCGCGGCCGGGCCGGAGGACCGCCGCCGGCCGTCGTCCTGACCGCGCTCGCCGCCGCCGGGCTGGAGCGCCTGACGACCGCCGAGCGGCTGCTCGCGGGCCTCCCCCGCCCGGCGGAAGGCGGCGGTGGGATGGTCTGGGCGCTGATCGCGGCGGCGGCGCGCGCGCTCGTGGTGCTGCTGCAGGGGCGTCCGCGCACCGCGCGGTCGCTGATCGACCGCGACCTCGCCTCCACCGGCGACGTCGGCCTGATGCTCGGGGTCTGGGTCCCGGGCGTCCACGGCTGGGCGTCGCTGCTGCTCGGCGAGCTCGACACCGCCCTCGCGAGCGCGACCGTCGCTCGCCGGGCGGCCGACGGCTCGCCCGCCCCCGGGCTGCGCTGGCTGGCGCTGGGGCCGCTCGCGGCGACCCTGCTGGAGATCGGCGACCCCGACCGGGCGGTCGCGGTCCTGCTCGGGAAGGGCGGCGGCGACACGCTCGACCTGATCGAGCGGGCGGCGCAGGTCCGCTGGTACGAGCTGCTGGTCCGCGCCGAGCTCGCGCGCGACGACGGCGGCGCCGCGAGCCGCTGGCTGGCGCAGGCGACGCGGATCGCTGCCGAGCGCCCGCTCGACGGCCGCGTCGGGGCCGCGCGGCTGGCCGCCGCGCAACTCGCCGCCCACCGCGACCAGCCCGACCGGGCCGCCGAGCTGGCGGGCGAGGCGGTCGCCGCGTTCGCGCGCTCGGGCCAGCGGCTCGAAGCGGCCCGGGCCGAGGTCGAGCAGGGCACGGCGCTGGCCGCCGCCGGCCAGCCGGACGAGGCCCGGGCGATCCTCGCCCGGGCGCGCGATGACCTCGACGCGCGCGGCGCCCGGCTGCTGTTCGACCGCGCCGACCGCGCGCTGCGCGCGATCGGCGACCCGGCCGGCGGCGGCGTCCTCGCGCCGCTGACCGACCGCGAGCTCGAGGTGGCCAAGCTGGTCGCCGACGGGCTCGCCAACCGCGAGGTCGCGGAGCGGCTCTACCTCAGCCAGCGCACCGTCGAGCGCCATCTGGCCCGCATCTTCGCCAAGCTCGACATCTCCTCCCGCGCCGCGCTCGCCAGCCTGGTGGTGCGGGACGGCCTCGCGGCCGACGACGGCCCCCACCCGGACGGCTAGGGGTCGAACTCCCCGGGGGCGCTCGCGGGGGGTGGCGGCGGTGGCGCGGGCGCGGGAGCGGGAGCCGGCGCCGAGGGGGCCGCCGGCTCGACGCCGAACTCGACGTCGGCCGCGGCTGCGCTCGCCGCGCCGCCCGTCGCGGTGCTGGGCGACGACGTCGCGCCCGCCGCCCGCCGCGCCCGGCGGCGGGCGGTCGTGGCC
>JAAZAC010000180.1 GCA_012514545.1 Actinomycetales bacterium
GGAGGGCTTCTCGATCCCGATCTTCCAGTTCCCGGGTGTGGTCGCGTGGCGGAGCGCCCTCGAGGGCGTGTCCTTCATCCCGCTCTCGCCGACCATCTTCTGGAACTACTGGGAGTGGGAGATCAGCGCCGAGGACAGCCTCGACGTCCCGGGCGCCGCGGACACCGAGGAGTGATCGACTCCTGATCGCTCGGTGATCCACCAGCACGCCGAACGACCGGTGGGGTACCGCGTCAGCGCGGTACCCCACCGGCGTGCCGGGGCCTGACGCGCCCCCGGCCCGGTCGCCGTCGGCGGCCCGCGACGCGCGGGCGTGCTGAGCGTCACAGCGGCAGGGGCCGCCGTCGGGCCCCCCTGCCCAGGTCATCCGGCAAGGGTCCGCGTAGACTCACGCCGTTCCTTTGACTCCCCAGCGAGGTGCACTACCCCATGGCCACCTCAGTCACCGGCCAGGACGTCGCGACGCAGCCGTCCGTCGAGGACGCCCAGGAGAGACACGCGGCTCCCCGCGGTCGCCTCCGGACGAGCGCCCCGATGCTCGCGTTCCTCGGTCGACGCCTGCTCTCGTCCGCGATCGTCCTGCTCGGCGCCACGTTCATCGTGTACATGGTGCTCGCGCTCGCCCTCGACCCCCTCGAGGACCTGCGGCTGAGCACCAACCCGAACAAGGAAGCGATGATCGAGTCGCGGATCCGCCAGCTCGACCTCGACACCCCGGCGCCGATCCGCTGGGCGAAGTGGCTGGGCGGCATCGCGACCTGCGTCATCGGGCGGTGCGACCTCGGGGAGAGCGTCACCGGCGCGTCCGTCATCTCGCTGCTCGGCACGGCGATCCCGTCGACCCTCCAGCTGGTCGGCGCCGCCACGTTCCTCGCGATCGGGCTCGGCATCGTCGTCGGCATCGCCTCCGCGCTCCGCCAGTACACCGGCTTCGACTACGGCGTGACGTTCATGTCGTTCCTGCTGTACTCGCTGCCGTCGTTCTGGGTGGCGGTGCTGCTCAAGCTGTGGGGCGCCATCGGCTTCAACGACTTCCTGCGCAACCCCGTCATGTCGTTGCCCACGATCGTGGGTCTGTCCGTGATCGCCGGCCTGCTGTGGCAGGCCGTGGTCGGCGGGCCGTGGCGACGCCGCGGGATCACGTTCCTCGTGTCCGGCGTGGTGACCGGGGTGGTGCTCGCCGCGGTCTCCGCGACCCGCTGGCTGCTCGACCCGCGCCTCGGCCCGATCGCGATCGCGATCCTCGGCGTCGGCGCCGCCTTCGCCGTCACGGCGCTCGCCGCCGGCCTGCGTAACCGCCGGGCGCTCTACTCGAGCCTGACGGTGGTCGCACTCGGCGTGGCGCTGTACTACCCGCTGCAGTCGCTCTTCTACTACGCGACGGCCGCGATGATCATCGGCCTCGCGCTCGCGGCGATCGCGTCCGGCCTCCTCGTGGGCTGGCTGTTCGGCGGGCCCGACCGGGGCCAGTCCATGCGGGCGGCCGCGATCACGGCGGTCATCGTCGGCGCGCTGACCTTCGTCGACCGCGTCATGAGCGTCTGGAAGATCTACAGCGAGTCCTCGCGGATCGCGGGCCGCCCGATCGCCACGATCGGCGCCCAGACCCCGGGCCTGTCCGGCAGCTTCTGGGTGGAGACGCTCGACACCTTCACCCACCTCGTCCTGCCGACGACGGCCCTCATCCTCATCTCCTTCGCGTCCTACACGCGTTACTCCCGCGCGAGCCTGCTCGAGGTGATGAACCAGGACTACATCCGTACCGCGCGGGCCAAGGGCCTGCCGGAGCGGGTCGTGACCGTGCGGCACGCGTTCCGCAACGCGCTCATCCCGCTCGCCACGATCGTCCCGCTCGACATCGCCTACCTCTTCGGCGGCGCGATCATCACCGAGCGGATCTTCGCGTGGAGCGGCATGGGCTCCCTGTTCCTGCACTCCCTCGCGTCGCAGGACGCCAACCCCGTCATGGGCTACTTCATCGTCGTCGGCACGAGCCTCGTGCTCGCCAACATCATCGTCGACTTCATCTACGCGGCCCTCGACCCCAGGATCCGGGTGAACGCATGACCCTCCCCAACCCGAACCCGAGCACGGCGGGCACCGTCGCCCCGGACGAGATCGACGAGATCGAGATCGGCAACTCGATCGAGAACGCGATCGAGCTGAAGGAGGTCGAGGGCCTCTCGCAGGGCCGCATCGTCCTCCGCCGGTTCCTGCGGCACCGCGGCGCCATGACGGCCGCGTTCGTCCTCATCGCCGTGGTCCTCCTCGTCACGACGTCGATCGGCTGGGGCCCGATCCCCGGCTGGTGGCGCTGGTCCCCGACCGAGTTCGACGACGTCGTCAACCCCGGCGGCTCGCCGACGCTGTCCTTCGAGGGCGGGCTGACGATCGGGCCGCACCCGTTCGGCCAGGACAACCTCGGCCGCGACGTCTTCGCGCGGGTGATGCGCGGCACGCAGCAGTCGCTCATCGTCATGGTGATCGTCGGCCTCGTGGCGACGTCGATCGGCATCGTCATGGGCGCCGTGTCCGGCTTCCTGCGGGGGCGCATCGACAACGTGCTCATGCGCTTCACCGACATGATCATCACGATCCCGGTCATCATGATCGGCGCGATCCTGGGCCGGCTCGTCGCCACCCAGGGCGCGACGGCGGTCATGCTCGGCCTCGCGCTCTCGCTCGTCACGTGGACGTCGATGGCCCGTCTCGTGCGCGCGGAGTTCCTGTCGCTGCGCGAGCGGGAGTTCGTCGACGCGGCGCGCGTGGCCGGCGCGAGCAACAGCCGCATCATGTTCAAGCACATGCTGCCGAACGCCGTCGGCGTCATCATCGTCAACACGACCCTGCTCATGGCGTCCGCGATCCTGCTCGAGACGGCGCTGAGCTACCTCGGCTTCGGCATCCGCGCCCCGAACGTCTCGCTGGGCACGCTGATCGCCGAGTACCAGACCGCGTTCGCCACGCGGCCCTGGCTCTTCTGGTGGCCCGGCCTGTTCATCGTGCTCATCGCGCTCTGCGTGAACTTCATCGGCGACGGCCTGCGGGACGCCTTCGACCCGCGGCAGCGGCGCATCCCGAGCAAGCGGTCGATGGACCGCGCGGCCGAGCGGGCCGCGCGTCGGCAGGCGGCCGCGGCGTCCGCGACGGCGACGACGGAAGCGTCCGGTGCCTGAGGTCCGGTCAGCCCAGCGCGAGCGCGACGAGCGTGAGCGCCGCGAGGCCCAGCACGAGCAGCGCTGGGCCCACGTGCCAGCGCACGCGCGGCTGCGGTCGCTCGAGGCGCGGGTCGTCGAGGTGGCCGGCGTCGCGCAGCTCCTCCCAGCGGCGGCGGATGTGCGCGGCGGCCTCGCCGGACGCGGTGCCCACGAGGTCGCCGGGGCGGATGCCGCCGCCGATGTACGTCGACTCCGGCAGGTGCCGGGTGTCCGACCGGGTGGCGCGCAGGCTGACCTCGCGGCTCGGCGCGGGTGCCGCCCAGGCGGCGTAGGCCCCGTACGGCGTGTACAGCGTGAGGGCGTACTTGGTGTCGATGCGCTCGATGGCGGGCCATGGCAGCTCGACGGTGCGCAGGACGTTGACGAGCTCGACGCCCCCGTCGCTCACGACGACCGCCGGTCGGCCGTAGAGCGCCCACACCGCCGCCACCACCAGGGCGAACACCGGCGCGTAGCGCGCGTCGGCCGGGTTCTCGACCACCGTCCAGACGAAGGCCGCGGCGGCCAGGACCGCCACGACCGCCGTCAGGTTCCGGCCGAACGTCGGACGGAACCGCACCGTCTCGCGGGGGTCGCTCACCGCTCCATCGTCTCAGAACGTCCCGGGTCGGCCGGGCGGGCGTCCGTCCCGCCGGTCGTCCTGGTCCCGCGCCGGTCCGGCGCACGTCACGAAAGGGCACGGCGTGGTCACTGAAGCACCGGCTACCGCCACCAAGGCTCCGATCCTCGAGGTCCGAGGGCTCGGCGTCGACTTCTTCGTCGAGGGCGAGTGGTACCCCGCCGCCATCGACATGGACTACGAGGTGCGCCCGGGCGAGGTGCTCGGCATCGTCGGCGAGTCCGGGTCGGGCAAGACCCAGTCGTCGATGTCGCTCATCGGGCTCCTCCCGCCCAACGGCCGCGCGCGCGGCTCGGCGAAGCTCGACGGCCGCGAGCTCGTGGGCCTCACCCACAAGCAGCTGTCCCGGATCCGGGGCAAGGACGTCGCGGTGATCTTCCAGGAGCCGATGACGGCGCTCAACCCCGTCTACACGGTCGGCTTCCAGATCGTCGAGACGCTGCGCACCCACTTCGACATGGGCCCGAGCGCCGCGCGGGAGCGGGCGATCGAGCTGCTGCGGCTCGTCGACATCCCCGACCCCGAGCGGTCGGTCGACAAGTACCCGCACCAGCTCTCCGGCGGCCAGCGCCAGCGCGCGATGATCGCGCAGGCCCTGTCCTGCGACCCGAAGCTGCTCATCGCGGACGAGCCGACGACGGCCCTGGACGTCACCGTCCAGGCCGAGATCCTCAAGCTCATGCGCGACCTGCGCAGCCGCATCGACTCCGGGATCATCCTCATCACGCACGACATGGGCGTGGTGGCGGACCTCGCCGACCGCGTGCTCGTCATGAAGGACGGCCGGATCGTCGAGCAGGGGACCGCGGACGACATCTTCAACCGCCCGCAGCACCCGTACACCCAGCAGCTCCTCGCCGCGGTGCCGCACCTCGGCGTGACCGTGGGCGGGGACGCGGCGCTCGCCGAGGCGGGCGCGGCCGCGCCGATCGACGGCCACGCGCCGGCCACCACGGCGCCGCGCACCGGGCCCGAGGGCGGGCCCGAGGCCGGCGCCGAGGAGTACGCGATGGAGGCGCGGGACCTCGTCATCGAGTACCCGGGCCGCGGCCGCATCCCCCCGTTCCGGGCCGTCGACGGCATCTCGATGACCATCAAGCGCGGCGAGGTCGTCGGCCTCGTGGGCGAGTCGGGCTCCGGCAAGACCACGGTGGGCCGCGCCGTCGTCGGGCTCCTCCCGGTGACCGAGGGCAGCCTGCGCATCGGCGGCCGCGACATGGCCGGCATCAGCGCGGACGAGCTGCGCGAGCTGCGCCGGCACGTGTCGATCGTCTTCCAGGACCCGGGCTCCTCGCTCAACCCGCGCCTGCCGATCGGCCAGTCCATCGGCGAGCCGCTGCTGCTGCGCAAGATCGCGCGCGGCGCCGAGCTCAACCGCCGGGTGGAGGACCTGCTCGACCAGGTCCACCTCGCCCGCAGCATGCGCAACCGCTACCCGCACGAGCTCTCCGGCGGCCAGCGCCAGCGCGTCGGCATCGCCCGCGCGCTCGCGCTCAACCCGAAGCTGCTCGTCGCCGACGAGCCGACCTCCGCGCTCGACGTGTCGGTGCAGGCCAAGGTGCTCGAGCTCTTCCAGGAGCTCCAGCGCGAGCACGGCTTCGCGTGCCTGTTCATCAGCCACGACCTCGCCGTCGTCGAGATGCTCTCGAGCCGGATCGCGGTCATGCACAACGGCAAGCTCGTCGAGCAGGGCCCGCGGGACCAGATCCTGCGCACCCCGCAGGACGACTACACGCGGCGCCTGCTGGCCGCCGTCCCGGTGCCCAACCCCGAGGAGCAGCGGATCCGCCGCGAGACGCGCGACCGGCTCCTCGAGGAGGAGGCCCGCCGCCTCGCCGCGGCGGCCGTCGCGGACTGACGCCGGCCCCGCCACCACCGCACGACGACGACGGCGGCCACGGGTACCATCGCCCGTCGGCCGCCGTCGGCCGTCCCGCCCTCCCCCGAAGAGAAGAGTCCCTGGATGCCGGTGCGCTCGGACCTGCGCAACGTGGCGATCGTCGCGCACGTCGACCACGGCAAGACCACGCTCGTCGACGCGATGCTCTGGCAGTCCGGGGCGTTCGGGGAGCACGCGCACGTCCTCGAGCGCGCGATGGACTCCGGCGACCTCGAGCGGGAGAAGGGCATCACGATCCTCGCCAAGAACACTGCGGTCCGCTACGCCGGGCCGGCGGCCGCGGCGGTGGGCGAGCCCGACGGCGTGACCATCAACGTCGTCGACACCCCGGGCCACGCGGACTTCGGCGGGGAGGTCGAGCGCGGCTTGTCGATGGTCGACGGCGTGCTCCTGCTCGTCGACGCGTCCGAGGGGCCGCTGCCGCAGACCCGGTTCGTGCTGCGCAAGGCGCTCGAGGCGCAGCTCCCGGTGGTCCTCGTCGTCAACAAGGTGGACCGGGCGGACGCACGGATCGCCGAGGTGGTGCACGAGACGACCGACCTGCTCCTCGGGCTCGCGTCCGACCTGCACGAGGACCGGCCGGAGCTGGACCTCGACGCGGTGCTCGACGTGCCCGTCGTCTACGCGTCCGCCAAGGCCGGCCGGGCGTCCCTCACCGCGCCGCCCGACGGCGCCCTGCCGGACGGCCCGGACCTCGAGCCCCTCTTCGCGACCCTCCTCGCGCGGATCCCGCCGCCCTCGTACGACGAGGGCGCCCCCCTCCAGGCGCACGTCACCAACCTCGACGCGTCGCCGTTCCTCGGCCGCCTCGCCCTCCTGCGGATCCACAACGGCACGATCCGCAAGGGCCAGACCGTCGCCTGGGTGCGCGCGGACGGCACGACGACGAACGTGCGCGTCACGGAGCTGCTCGCCACCCGCGCGCTCGAGCGGGTCCCGACGACGGAGGCCGGGCCGGGCGACATCGTCGCCGTCGCCGGGATCGCCGACATCACGATCGGCGACACGCTGGCCGACCCGGACGACCCGCGGCCCCTGCCACCCATCACGGTCGACGACCCGGCGATCGCGGTGACGATCGGCATCAACACGTCGCCGCTGGCGGGCAAGGGTGGCAAGGGCCACAAGATGACCGCCCGCCAGGTCAAGGACCGCCTGGACGCCGAGCTCGTCGGCAACGTGTCGCTGCGCGTGCTGCCGACCGACCGCCCGGACGCGTGGGAGGTGCAGGGCCGCGGCGAGCTCGCGCTCGCCGTCCTCGTCGAGCAGATGCGGCGCGAGGGTTTCGAGCTCACGGTCGGCAAGCCGCAGGTCGTCACGAAGACCGTCGACGGCGTCAGGCACGAGCCGATGGAGCACCTGACGATCGACGTGCCCGAGGAGTACCTCGGGACCGTCACCCAGCTCCTGGCCGCCCGCAAGGGCCGCATGATCACGATGTCGAACCACGGCACCGGCTGGGTCCGGATGGAGTTCATGGTCCCGGCGCGCGGGCTCATCGGCTTCCGCACACAGTTCCTCACCGAGACGCGCGGCACCGGCATCGCCGCGTCGATCGCCGAGGGGTACGAGCCCTGGGCGGGTCCGATCGAGGCCCGCTCGACCGGCTCGCTCGTCGCGGACCGGGCCGGTCAGGTCACC
>JAAZAC010000181.1 GCA_012514545.1 Actinomycetales bacterium
CCCACCTCGCGCGCGACGGCGCGCAGCTCGGCCTCGAAGTAGGGCTCGACGTCGGCGAACATGAAGTCGAGCTGGCCGAGCGCCTCGAGCGCGATCACCGAGTACAGGCGCACCCACGCGTGCGCGAACACCCAGGCGGCGCCGTCGGGCAGCTCCGCCCTGGCGAGCCCGCGCAGCATGGTGAGCTGGTCGACGACGTCGCGCGGGAGCTCGTCGTCCGCGGGGACGGGGAACGGACGCTCCTGCCACAGGTCGACGAACAGGTCGAGGAACACGACCGCGAAGGACTGGCTCCGGTCGCAGTCCTCGACCCACTCCGTCTGCTGGCCGGGGAAGGCGACGGGGCCCGGACCCTTGGACCGGAAGATGACGCCGAACTCGGCCGGGTGGGCCTTCGCCCAGTCGCGGAACGCGCGGATCGCCGCGTGCACGCGGGTGGCGACGTCGTCGGGGGCGTCGTCGATCGCCGCGCGGATGTGCCGCGCCATCTCGGCGACGCAGTCGTGGCACACCGCCTGCACCAGGGCCTCGAGGCTGTCGAAGTAGCGGTAGAGGCCGGGCGCGGTCATGCCCATCTCGCGCGCGATGCCCCGCAGGCTGAGCTCCTCCCCGCCCGAGGCGACGAGCTGGCGGCGGGCGACCTCCTTGATCTCCGCCTCGGTGGCGGCGCGCTGGCGGTCCCGCCGCGACTCCGTCGTCGTGGTCATGCCCTGCTCCTTCCCGGCGCGGGCCGCACGCGTCGTGAGAACGGTGTTGACATCTGCTAACACCATGTGTTGGCGTATACGGCGTTAGCAAACACTGTAAGCACACACCGTTCACGACGGCTATCGGCCGTCACTCCAGGGTACTCGGGAGCACCGCATGTTCGACCGACTCGGCCGCACGACACACGACCGCCGCCGCCTCGTCATGGCAGCGGCCCTCGTCTTCGCGGTCCTCGCCGCCGTGTTCGGCCCCGCCGTGCAGCGCGAGGTGAGCGTGGGCGGGTTCGCCGACCCCCACGCCGAGTCCACGCGCGCGGCCGCCGTCCTCGAGGAGGCGTTCGGGCCCGCCACGAGCGACGTCGTCGTGCTGTGGCGGCACCCCACGCTCGCGGCGGACGACCCGGCCTTCGCCGCGGCGCTCGCGCCGGTCCTCGCCGACCTGCCCGCCGCCGACGTCCAGCGCGTCGTCCACCCGTGGCTGCCCGGACTGCCCGACGACGTGCGGGCAGGCCTCGTCGGCGCCGACGGCCGCACCGCCATGGCCGCGATCGCGCTCGCCGGCGACGACGACGCCGCGCGCGCCGAGGCGTACGAGCGCCTCCGCGACCGGCTGACCGCGCCCGAGCCGTTCGACACCCACCTCGCCGGCCTGCAGCCGGTCTACAGCGAGCTGCAGGAGCGGTCCGAGCGGGACATCGCACGCGCCGAGATGCTCGCCATGCCGATCCTGCTCGTCCTGCTCGTGCTCATCTTCGGCAGCCTCGCCGCCGCGGCCCTGCCGGTCGCGATCGGGGGGATCGCCGTCGTCGGCAGCATGCTCGTGCTCCGCGCCGTCACCGCGGTCACCGACGTCTCGCCGTTCGCGCTCAACGTCGCGACGATCCTCGGCCTCGGCCTCGCGATCGACTACTCGCTGTTCGTCGTCTCCCGCTTCCGCGAGGAGCTCGCCCGGTCCGCGGCGCGTGGCGAGGACACGCGCCCCGGCTCGGCCGCCGTGCGCACCGCCGTCCGGCGCACCGTCGCCACCGCCGGCCGGACCGTCGCGTTCTCCGGCCTCACCGTGGCCATCGCCTTCTGCGGCCTCCTGCTGTTCCCGCAGATGTTCATGCGGTCGATGGGCCTCGGCGGGATCGCCGTCGTGCTCGTCGACGTCGTCCTCGCGCTCACGCTCCTGCCGGCGCTGCTGGCGTGGCTCGGCCCACGCGTCGACGCCGGTCGCCTGCCCGCGGCCGTGACCCGCCGCCTGCCCTGGGCCCGCCGCGCGCAGACGGGTGAGGGCGGCTGGGCCCGCCTCGCGCGGGGCGTGCTGCGCCGCCCGGCTGCGGTCGTCCTGGGCACGACGGCGGTCCTCGGCCTCGTCGCGCTGCCCGCCTTCGACCTCGTCGCCGGGGAGACCGACGTCCGCGACCTGCCGGCCTCCTCGGTCACGCGGCAGGACGCCGACGTGCTCGCCGAGCAGTTCCCCGCCGCCGCGGCGCCCGCGAGCGACGTCGTCGTCGTGGGCGAGGTCGACGAGGCCGCGCTCGGCGCCTGGGTCGCCTCGCTCGGCGACCTGCCCGGGGCGACCGGCGCGACCCTGGCGGGCCGGGCGGACGACGTGACCCACGTCGTCGTGCGCGCGGCGGCCGGCCCCGAGGACCCGACCACGCGCGAGCTCGTGCGCGAGCTGCGCGCGGCCGTGGGCGAGACGCGCGCGGGGCTCGGCGGCGCCGAGGTGCTCGTGGGCGGCGCGGCGACCGCCGGGACCGACGCGGTCGCCGTCATCACGCGCGTGCTGCCGTGGACGCTGGCGTTCGTCGCGGGCACGACGATGCTGCTGCTCTTCCTCGCGCTCCGCTCGGTGGTGCTGCCGGTCAAGGCGGTGGTCATGAACGTGCTGTCGCTCGGCGCGACCGTCGGCATGGTGACGTGGGGGTTCGTGCAGGGCCACCTCGCCGGGGCGCTCGACTTCACCGCGGCCGGTCGCGTCGAGGCCGCGAACCTCGTGCTCATCGGCCTCATCGCGCTCGGCCTGGCGATGGACTACGAGCTGTTCCTGCTCAGCCGGGTCCGCGAGGAGCACCTGCGCGGCGCCGACGACGCGACCGCCATCGCGACCGGCCTGCAGCGCTCCGGCCGGACGATCACCTCGGCGGCGCTGCTCCTCGTCGTCGTGCTCGCCGCGATGGTCACCTCGGGCGTGACGTTCCTCAAGACGATCGGCCTGGGCCTGGCGTTCGCGGTCGCGCTCGACGCCACCGTGGTCCGCGCGCTGCTCGTGCCGGCGACCATGCGGCTGCTCGGCCGCGCGAACTGGTGGCTGCCCCGGCCGCTCGCCCGCCTGCACGACCGGCTGGGCTTCGACGAGGGCGCCGAGGCGCCCGAGGTCGAGCCGCCCGCCACGGTCGAGCGGGAGCCGGAGCTCGTGGGCTCGCGTGGCTGACCGGTCGGGGCGGTGCGCGCGCCGCGGGGACTACCCTCAGCCCTCGTGAGCGACCACCGCCCCGACCAGCCCGCCCCCGCGCCGTCGGGCGCGCCCGGCGAGCCGACCCACTGGGTCCTCAGCCTGTCCTGCCCGGACCGGCCCGGCATCGTGCACGCGGTGTCCGGCCTGCTGGCCCAGCACGGCGGCAACATCACCGAGTCCCAGCAGTTCGGCGACCAGGCGAGCGGGCTGTTCTTCATGCGCGTGCAGGTCGAGTCGACGGCGTCGCGCGAGGAGCTGACCGCGGCGCTGCGCGAGCTCGCGCCGCGCTTCGACATGACGTGGGAGCTCGACGTGGCCGGGCGCCGGATGCGCACGCTCGTCATGGTGTCCCGCGCCGCGCACTGCCTGAACGACCTGCTGTTCCGCGAGCGCTCGGAGGGCCTGCCGGTCGACATCGTCGCGGTCGTGGGCAACCACACCGACCTCGCGGGCCTCGCCGAGTTCTACGGCGTCCCGTTCCACCACCTGCCCGTGACGCCCGAGACCAAGGCCGACGCCGAGGCGCGGCTGCTCGCGCTGGCCCGCGAGCTGGACGTGGAGCTCGTCGTGCTCGCCCGGTACATGCAGATCCTGTCGGACGACCTGTGCCGCGCCCTCGAGGGCCGGGTGATCAACATCCACCACTCGTTCCTGCCGAGCTTCAAGGGCGCCCGTCCGTACGCGCAGGCGCACGACCGGGGCGTCAAGCTCATCGGCGCCACCGCGCACTACGTCACGGCCGACCTCGACGAGGGGCCGATCATCGAGCAGGACGTCGAGCGGGTCGACCACACGAAGACCGTCGAGGACCTCGTCCGGCTCGGCCAGGACGTCGAGCGCCGGGCGCTCGCCCGCGCGGTGCGCTGGCACGCCGAGCGGCGGATCCTCCTCAACGGCCACCGGACGATCGTCTTCCGCTGACCGCACCACCGGCGCCCGCCCACCCGGCGCAGAGTGGAACGATCCGCCGGTCGGCGGCGCAGAGTGGAACGATCCGCCGGCATCTCGTTCCACTCTTCCTGCAGATCGTTCCACTCTGCCCGGCTGCAGTTCGCAAGAGTTCTTTCGCAAGAACTCTTGCTAAAGACTTGTTGCGAATGTAGCGTCGTTCCATGCCCGACGACGTCCCGCCCGCCCCGCAGGCCCCCAACCCCCCGGTGCCGCCGGTCCCGCCCGAGCCGCCGCTGCCCCCGGAGCCGCCGACGCCCCCGGAGCCGCCGACGCCGACGATCACCGACCCGGCCCGGATCCGCGCCCTCGCGCACCCGCTGCGCCTCGAGCTGCTCGACCTCCTCGGCGAGCTCGGCGAGGCCACCGCCACGCAGTGCGCCGAGCGGACGGGCGAGACGGTCGCCAACTGCTCGTTCCACCTGCGCACGCTCGCGCGGGCGGGTTACATCGAGCCCGCGCCCGGCCGCGGCCGCGAGCGCCCGTGGCGCCTCGTGGCCCGCAGCCGGCGCCTCGACATCGACCCGGACCAGCCCGGCTCGCAGCCCGCGATGACCGAGCTCGTCGGCCTCATGCTCACGCGCGAGGTCGAGCGGTTCCGCGACTTCCTCGCCCGGCACGACAGGTTGCCGGACGCCTGGCGCGACACCGTCGCCGTCAACACCGGGGCCTTCTGGGCCACCGCCGACGAGCTGCGCGAGCTCGTCGAGACGATCAGCCACCTGCTCGACCCGTTCGCCGAGCGTCAGTCCGACCCTTCCCGGCGCCCGCCCGGCGCCCGCCTCGCCCGGCTCCTCGCCGCGGTCAACCCCGACACCCTGCCCGACGACGGCCCCTCACCCGCGCCGGAGCCCGCCCCGAGCCCGGAGGACCCCCGATGACCACCGTCACCATCGACGCCCGCAGCGTCCGGTTCCGCGTCCCCGTGCTCCGGCTCGGCCGGCTGCGCGCCGCGATCGTCGTCCACGTGACCGAGCGCGTCGAGCTGCGGGTCGAGGAGCGCCGCCGGCGCGCCGCCGCCCCCGCCCGCACGGCCCGCGCCGTCGCGACGGCCCTCGAGCGCGCCGACGCCCACCGCACCGACGCGCTGCGCCACCGCCTGCCGGTCTGACCGCGCCGCCTGTCACGCGGACCACCCACCCGCCGCCCACGAACGCCACGCCCACCGCCCAGGCCCCCCGCAGAGTGGAACGATCCGCCAGCATGTCGTTCCACTCTGCGGCGCAGCGCCGCATGTCGTTCCACTCCGTGTCGGGGAGCGAGGGGTCGGCGGTGGTGGACCGGACCTGACGGCGGGGTCAGCGGCCGACGAGCCGGGACCGGCGCGACAGCGCGTCGACCGTGACCGCGAGCGCGAGCACGAGGCCCGTGACGATGTAGCGCAGCGAGCCGTCCGCGTTGACCAGCGTGAGCCCGGAGCCGATCGCGTGCACCACGGCCACGCCCAGCACGGCCGACCACGCGCTCCCCCGGCCGCCGAACAGGCTCGTCCCGCCGATGACGGCGGCCGCGATCGCGGTGAGCGTGAGGTCCGCGCCGCCCGCGCCCTGGTTCGCCGCCGCGAGCCGGCCTGCGGAGAGCACGCCCGCCACGGCCGCCAGCGCCGCGCACGCCGTGAACGCGGAGAGGTACACGCGGCGGACGGCGAAGCCCGCGCGCCGCGCCGACTCGACGTTGCTGCCGATCGCCCGGACCGAGCGGCCCCAACGGGTCCGGCGCAGCGCGACGTCGGCCACCCAGACGAGGCCGAGGAACACGGCGACCATCCCGCCGATGCCGCGGCTCGTGTTGAGATACCAGACGGGCAGCCCGAGCCCGACGGCGAGGACGCCCGCCCGCGCCGCGATCTCGGCGAGCGACGGGGCCGGCAGCTCGGCCGCGCGGCGGCGGCGCCGGTCGCGCAGGCCCGCCACCGTCACCCCGACGACGACGGCGCCGACCACCGCGAGCGACGCCACCGGGTGCAGGAACGACTCCTGGCTGAACCGCACGAGGGCGGACTCGTACGGCAGGTTGAGGGACGCCGTCGGCGCGAGGACCTGCATCTGCAACCCGACGCCGACCATGAGCCCGACGAGCGTGATGACGAAGCTCGGCACCCCGAGGCGCGTGAACATCCAGCCGTAGCCCGCGCCGAGCGCCGCGCCCGCGAGGACCGCGGCGACCAGCGCCACCGCCAGCGGCCACCCGGCCCGCACGACCCCCACCGCGACGATCGCCGCGGACAGGCCGGACACGGCCCCCACGGACAGGTCGATCTGGCCGACCATGAGCACGAGCACGACGCCGAGCGTGAGGATGCCCGTCGTCGACGCCTGCAGCGTCATGTTGACGAGGTTGTCCGCGGACAGGTACGCCCCGTTGAGCGCCTGGAACACGAGCGCGAGCACGACGAGCGAGACGAGCACCGGCACCGACCGCAGGTCCCGCTCGCCGCCCGAGCGCCACCGCCAGTCGGGCCGTGCCGCCACGGGCAGCCCGGCGCGGTCCACCACGGGAACGGTCATCGCGCACCTCCTGCCCGGTTCGGGACCACGCCGGTGATCGCGGCGATGATCTCCTCGTAGCTGGCCGTCTCGCCGTCGAACACCCCGTTCACCCGGCCGCGCCGCAGCACGACGACGCGGTCCGCCACGGCCTGCACGTCGGCCATGTTCTGGCTCACCAGGACGACGCCGTACCCCCGGTCGCGCACGCGCTCGACGAGGTTGAGCACCTCGGCGGTCTGCGTCACGCCGAGCGAGGCGGTGGGCTCGTCGAGCACGAGCACGCGGGGCTCGCCGACGAGCGCGCGGGCCACCGCGACCGCCTGCCGCTGCCCGCCCGAGAGCTCCGACACCGGCGCCCGCACGGACGGCACGCGCGCCGCGAGCTGCGCGAGCAGCCGCTGCGCCTCGCGCTCCATCGCGACCTCGTCGAGCAGCGGCCCGCGCCGCAGCTCCTGCCCGAGGAACACGTTCTCCACCACGTCGAGGTCCTCGCACAGGGCGAGGTCCTGGAACACGGTCGCCACGCCGAGCTGGCGGGCCAGGCCGGGCGAGCGCAGGAGCACCTCCTGGCCGTCGACGACGACCTCGCCCGCGTCGGGCACCAGCGCCCCCGCGAGCACCGCCACGAGCGTGCTCTTGCCGGCCCCGTTGTCGCCGACGACCGCGACGACCTCGTGCGCGTGCACGTCCAGGTCGACGTCGACCAGCGCGCGCACGGCGCCGAAGCTGTGCGTGATCCCGCGCAGGGACATGACGGGGGGATGCGTCATCTGCCCTCCTCGAGGAGCCCCAGGTCCGCGCACGCCGCCCGGTAGGCGGGCGTGCAGATCTCGTCGACCGTGAACACTCCCCCGTCGATGATCACGGAGCGGACGTTCTCACGGGTGACCTCCACCGGCTGCAGGAGCCGTGAGGGGACACCCCCGACGAGCAGGTCGGCGGTCGGCTCCTCGCCCCGGAGCAGCCGCACCGCGATCGCGGCGGCCAGCCGGGCCTGCTGGCCGATCCGCTTGTAGACGGTCATGAGCTGGTCGCCCGCGACGATCCGCTGGATCGCGGCGAGCTCGGCGTCGTGCCCGGTGACCGGCACGGACTCCAGGCCCCCGGCGCGCAGCGCGGAGATCGCGCCCGCCGCGGTGCCGTCGTTCGCGGCGTAGACGCCGACCACCCGGTCGCCGAACACCGTCAGCTGCGACTCGACCCACTGCTGGGACGCGTCGGGGCTCCAGTCGGGTGTGTCGTACTCGGCGAGGACGGTGATCCCGCTGCCCCAGAGCGCCTCGTTGAGGCCGCGCTTGATGACCGCGGCGTTGGGGTCGGTCGGCGCGCCGTGCACGAGCAGCACGCCCTCGCCGGGCGCCAGGTCCGTCCCGACCGCCTCGACGAGCGCGGTGCCCTGGATGTGGCCCACGCGGCCGGCGTCGTAGGCGACGAAGTAGTCGAGGGGCGCCTCGGAGATGAAGCGGTCGTAGGCGACGACGGCGACGCCGCGGGCCTCGGCGGCCTCGACGATCCCGCGCGCCGCCACGGAGTCGACGGGGTCGAGCACGAGGACCCCCGCGCCCTGGCTCAGCGCCGACTCGGCCTGCGCCTGCTGGCGGGCGGCGCTCTGGCCGGCGTTGGCGTAGACGAGCCGACACTCGGGGCAGTTCTCGGCGATCGCCTTCTCGAACTCCGGCCGGTCGATCATCTCGTAGCGCGAGGTCTTCGACTCCGGGAGCAGGAGGGCCACGAGGTCCTGCTTCGGCGCCGGGCCGGCGACGGTCTGCACGCAGCCGGCCGGCGCGAGGCAGGCCGCGAGCACCGCGACCACCGCCGCACCGCGCGCCCCGCGCGCCCGGCGCGCCCCGGGCCTCATGGCGTCACCGCCGGGACGACGACGCGGGTGGCCTCGACCGCGAGCGCGACGGCGCCGCGGACCTCGGCGAGGTCGCCCAGCACCGCTTCCTGCACGGGGACCGGGCCGGCGATGCCGTGGAACGCCGTCGCGGTGAGCGCCTCCTGCAGCGGGTCGAGCAGCAGGGCGCCGGCCCGCGCGAGCTCGCCGCCCACGACGACGACGTCGGGGTCGAGGATCGTGCACGCAGTGGCGAGGTGCCGACCGAGGGCGCGCCCGACGTCGGCGATCGCCGCCGCGAGCTCGCGGTCGCCCTCGAGCGCGCGCGTGACGACGTCGCGCAGGGCCAGGTGGCCGTGCTCCGGGGAGAGCGCGCTGAGCATGGCCGCGGCCCCGGTGGTCGTCTCGAGGCAGCCCTGCCGGCCGCACCGGCAGGGCGCGCCGTCGGGGTCGACGACGACGTGCCCCAGCTCGCCCGCGAGCCCCGACCGGCCGTGGACGAGGCGGCCGTCGACGACGAGGCCGAGCCCGATGCCGTAGGACGCGCGCACGTAGACGACGTTGCGCAGGCCGATGCCCGCGCCCAGCCGCAGCTCGGCGAGCGCGCCGAGGTTGGCGTCGTTCTCCACGCGGACCGGCACGCCCATGCGGTCGCCGAGGACCTGCTGCACGGGCACCCAGTCCCAGCCCCGCAGGACGCCCGTCGCGGAGACCATCCCCGTCGTCGTGTCGACCGGCGCCTGGATCCCGACGCCGACGGCGAGCACCTCCGTCTTCGAGGCGCCGAGCGAGTCGACCATCTCCTCCACGAGGAGCGCCACGCGGTCGAGCCCGCTGTCCGCGCGGTGGTCGGGCGGCAGGGGCAGCCGCTGCTCCGCCACCACCCGCTGCGTGACGTCGGCGAGCACGGCCCGCAGGGACCGTTCGGCGAAGTGCACGCCGACGACGAGGCCCAGGTTGCGCGCGAGCGTCACCATCTGCGCGCGGCGGCCGCTGCGCGACGTGGGCGCGGTGTGCAGGACGCCCGCCGCGGTGAGCTCCTTGACGATGTTGGAGATGGTCGCGGCGGACAGGCCGGTCACGCCGACGAGCTCGACCTGGGTGATCGCGCCGCGCTGCTGGACCGCGTCGATGATCCGGGCACGGTTCGCCTCCCGCAGACTCGTCTGCGAGCCAGGCGGGACCCGGTCCGTGGGCACGCCAGAGATTATCGCCCGGCGCACACGCCCTCGGCGGCGCCATCGGTCCCACGGCCGGCGTGAGACATGACGACGCTCCCACTGTCCGCATCGTGAGATGCGCAACTATCGGTCCGCCCGCCCGGGCGCGCCTGGGCTGGGGCCAGACGCTGCAGAACAGCTGGAACGCCTCGGTCAGCGGCACCAGCGGCACCCTGACCGCCACGCCCAACGGCAACGGCAACAGCTTCGGCATCACCGTCTACAAGAACGGCAACACCGCCACACCCACCGCCACCTGCACCGCAACCTGATCCCTCCCGCGGTGCACGGCGGCCGCGCGGCCCTCGGCGCCCACCGGGGGCCGCGCGCCCACGTCACGGCCGGCGCGGACCGCCCTGCCACGGCGTGTGCGGGCCGCCGAACCAGGGCACGTGCGGGCCGCCGACCCAGGCCGGGTGCGGGGCACCGAGCCCGTGCCCGTGGCCGTGCCCGTGCCCCTGGCCGTGCCCGTGCCCCTGGCCGAGCCCAGCGCCGTGCGGCCCGTGCCCGTGCCCGTGCCCGTGGCCGTGGGGGCCACCCTTCCCGTGGTGCCCGTGCCCCTTGGGCCGAGGTGCCTGGTCGTCCACGAGCACCGCGACCGTCCGCGCGGGCACGGTGACCGTGCCGGTGGCGCGGTCCCACGTCGTCCCCTTCACGACGGCGTCGCTCCCCCGCCGCTGGACCTCGGACAGCGCGTAGCGCTCGCCCGCGAGGTCGGGGACCGCCACCGCGACGGCCTCCGGCGTGGCGTTGAAGACGACGAGCACGCCGTCGAGCCGGCGGTCGACGTCCCGGCCGACCGTGTCGTCGACGAGCATCGTGACGACGCCCGGCGGCGCGTCCGGGCCGCTGCCCGGGAACGAGACCTTCTGCTCGATGAGGTCCGCGTCGCCGAGCCGGAACAGCTGTGTCGAGAACCGCAGCCGGAGCAGGTCCTGCGCCGCCGCCGTGGCCTGCGCCACGTCGTCGGCGGTCGGCTGCAGCGCCGGGTCGGCGAGCAGCGGCTGCTGGAACCCCCACTTGTCCGCGTTGTCGCCGGCCGGCGGCAGGCCGTGGCCGAACCCGTTGTCCTGGCCGGTCCAGTCGAGGGTGTTGAACCAGTCGCCGGAGTTGTACGAGTTGCGGTCGAGCGACTTGCTGCGCAGCAGGTCCGCGCCCGCGTGCCAGAACGACGGGGTCTGGGCGAGCGCCGTCGTCGCGAGCGCGAGCGTGTTCATGCGCACCCGGTCCGCCATCGGCGTGCCGGTCGGCAGCTTGTACGTCAGCGCGTCCCACAGCGTCTCGTTGTCGTGCGCGTCGACGTAGGTGATGACCTCCTCCGGCGAGTCGGCGTAGCCGGCGGGCCGGCCGTTGTAGTCGAGCTCGTCACCGCGCTGCACGACGCCCGCGCTCGTGAGGAACGCGTAGTCGCGCAGGTTCCCGGCCAGGCCGAGCCGCACGAGGTCCGCCTGGTGGCGGGCCCGGGCGAGCTGGGCGGCCTCGTCGCCGTTCACGGGCGCCCCGTTCGGGTCGACGAACGCGCCGGTGCCGAAGCCCTGGATGCGCGGGTCCTCGTCGAACGGCCCGCCGCCGCGGACGGCGTCGCGCAGCCGGTCGCTGAACGTCCCGATGCCGGTCCCGCCGAGCTGGCCCTGGGTCGCCTGGGTGAACAGCCGGTTGTCGGCGACCTCGCCGAAGTTCCAGCCCTCGCCGTAGAGGTAGACCTTCGACCCGTCGACGCCGTCGTGCCGCTTGTCGAGCGCGTCGAGCGCCTCCCGGACGGCGAGCATCGTCTCGCGCGAGTGGTGCCCCATGAGGTCGAACCGGAAGCCGTCGACCTTGTGGTCCCGGGCCCACACCACGACGGAGTCGACCATCATCTTCTCCGCCATCGCGTGCTCGGTCGCCACGTTCTGGCAGCACGTCGACGTCTCGACCGCGCCGGTGGCGTCGAGCCGGTGGTAGTAGCCCGGCACCACGCGGTCGAGCACGGACTTCGGGTCCTGCCCGCTCGCGCTGGTGTGGTTGAACACCTGGTCGAGCACCACCTGCAGGCCGTCGGCGTGCAGCGCGCCGACCATCGTGCGGAACTCGGCCACGCGCGCCCCGCCGTGCGGGTCGGTCGCGTACGAGCCCTCGGGCGCGGACCAGTGCAGCGGGTCGTAGCCCCAGTTGAAGCCGTCCGTGTCGCGGATCGGCTCGAGGCACGCCTGCTGCTCGGGCGAGTCCGGCGGGAACGACGCCAGGTCGCAGCCCGGCGTCGCCTGCGCGGCCCGGTCCTCCTCGATCGTCGCGATGTCGAAGGTGGGCAGCAGGTGGATCGTCGTCAGCCCGGCGTCGGCGAGCGCGCGCAGGTGCTCCCGGCCGGCCGAGCGCGGCTCGGCGAAGGCGAGGTACGTGCCGCGCCGCTCCTCGGGCACCGTCGCGTCGTGCCACGAGAAGTCGCGCACGTGCAGCTCGTAGATCGTCTGGTCGACGGGCTCCACGACGGGCTGCTTCGCGGTGCGCCACTGCTGCGGCTGCCACCGCGGGTCGTCGAGGTCGACGAGGACCGAGTGCGTCGAGCCCACCGTGAGCGCCACGGAGTACGGGTCGGTGACGAGGTTCGTCTCGACGGCGTCCGTGGCCGGCGCGTACACCGTCACCTCGTACAGGTACGCGTCGTCCTCCCACTGCGGGTGGCCGCGCAGCGTCCACGAACCGTCGGACTCGCGCACCATCGCCTGGCGCTCCGGCTCGGCGGAGAGGTCGACCGCGCCCTTCCGGTCGGGCCAGCGCAGCAGGGCGACCTGCTGCGCCGTCGGCGCCCACACGGCGAGCGAGGGCCGGTTGCCCTGCCACGTCGCGCCCAGCGCCCGGTCCGCCGCGCGGGCGGCGTACAGGTCGTCGAGCACGCCCGGGACCTGCACGCCCGTCGCCGCGATGAGGTCGTCGCCGTCGTACTGCCCGACGGCGAGCTCACCCTTCAGCCAGGACTCCACGTCGCCGCGGGGCGCCTCGAGGCGCAGGGCGATGTAGCCGGCCAGGTGCGGGAACCGCGCGCGCTGCGCCTCGGTCAGCCCGCCGGGCACGAGCGCGAGGTCGGCGGCCTCGCCCCCGGACACCGCGCCGTCGGCCACCTCGAGGGAGGCGTCCGGGGCGTGGTGCAGCCGCCAGGCGAGGTCCGCCGGGTCCGCGCCGCCGAGCAGCGCGGGCGGCCAGGCGAGGGTCGACGCGTCGATCCAGTGCGCCTGCGCCTGGCCGAGGCCGGGCAGCGGCGGGTCGGTGACCTCGACCGTCAGCGCGTGCGTGGCGACGTCGTAGGTGAAGGCCACGGGCTTGCCGCCCGGCGCGGAGAACGGGATGTTCGCGCCGTCGCGCGCGCCGCCCGCGCCGTAGTTCTCGGCCCAGGACAGCCCGTGCGCGACCTTGACCTCCCACGAGCCCGCCGGGATCGCCGCGGTCGTGTACGTGTACACGCCGTCGCCGTCCGGGTCCTGGAGCGAGGTGACGAGGCACTCGGGCTGCCAGTCGCCCGGGCAGCCGACCTCGCTCTGGTACGAGCCGGGCAGGGTGACGAGCGGCCCCTGCGCGCTCGACGTGAACCACCTGGTCGCGTCGTCGTAGACGAACGTCACGTCCGTGGGCGCGGCGAGGCTGAACGGGACGTTGGCGCCGTCGCGCACGCCGCCCGCGCCGTAGTTCTCGGCCCACGAGCCGTCGATCGCGATCTTGTACTCCCAGTCGCCGGCGGGGACGGTGAACGTGCCCGCGTAGACGCCGTTGCCCTGGTGGGCGAGCCGGATCGCCGGGCACTCGGGCTGCCAGTCGCCCGGGCAGCCGAGCTCGGAGTCGAGCGTGCCGGGGATGGACACCGTGATGTCCGTGCGGCCGGCGCCCGGGCCGGGCTCCTCCGGCTCCTCGGGCTCCGCGCCGTCGACGGCGACGCCGACGGACCCGAACGTCGAGGCGGCCACGGCGGTGCCGGCCGCGTCCACGCTCACCGCGCGGTACTCGACGAGCGTGCCCTCGCCCAGCCCCGTGACGTCGTGGAAGACGCGCGGCGTCGTCGTCTCGGCGGTGCCGAGCGGCGTCCACTCGTCCGACCCGACGACCCGGAACGCGAACGACGTCTCCGCCCACGCGTCGGCGATCGCCGCGCGGACCGGGGCGAGCCCGGTGAGCGCGGCCCCGGGGGTCGGCAGGTCGAGCGCGATCCCGTCGGCGCCCGCGGCGACCGGCGCGTCGGCGACGAGGACGACGGCGGACAGCGGCGGCACGGTCAGCGACACCAGGCCGTCGCCGTCGGCCGTGACCGGGGCGTGGCCGCCGAGCAGGGCGGTGAAGCCCGCGCCCGGGGTGAGCGTGTCGACGGTGACGGCGGCCGGGGTGGTCCCGTTGTTCAGCGCGACGAGGTGCTCGACCTTGTCGTCGCGGTGCACGCGGGAGAACGCGTACACCGAGCCGGCGCCGTCGCCGGAGACCGGGCGCTCGATCTGCGCGCCGGACTCGAGGGCCGAGGTGCTCGCGCGCAGGGCGGCCAGCGCCGCGATGTGCTCGTACAGCGGCGCGTCGGTGTCGAACCTGTCGACGCTGCCGGCGGTCTCGCCGGAGAGCAGCGGCTGGTCGGCGTACTCGGCCACCTGCGTGGCGAACATGTCCTGCCGCGCGCTCTTGTCGCCGCCGAGGCCCGCGAAGCCCTGCTCGTCGCCGTAGTAGACGACCGGCTGGCCGCGCGTGAGGTACATGAGCGAGTGCGCGAGGCGGGAGCGCTCGAGCCCGTCCCCGTCGCCGGCGACGAAGTAGCCGATCCGGCCCATGTCGTGGTTGCCGAGGAACGTCGGCAGGGCGGAGGCGCTCGTCGTCGGCGTCGTGAACATGTCGTCACCGGCGAAGACGCGGCGGAGCGCGTCCGGGCCGAACCCGCGGGCGAAGGTCGAGGCGCCCTGCTGGAACGTGAAGTCGAGCACCGAGCTCATGTCCGTGCCGCGCACGTAGGGCGCGAGCAGAGCGGGGTCGGCGTCGAAGACCTCGCCGAACATGAAGAACTCGTCCTTGCCCGCGGCGTGGGCGTAGTCGAGGACCTCCGTCGTCCACTGCTCCCAGAACTCCATGTCGACGTGCTTGGCCGTGTCGATCCGGAACCCGTCGATCCCGAGGTCGATCCAGTCCTGGTAGACCTCGATGAACCCCTCGACGACGGTCGGGTGCTCGGTCATGAGGTCGTCGAGCCCGGAGAAGTCGCCGTACGTGACGGACTCCCCGGACCACGTCGAGTTGCCGCGGTTGTGGTACAGCGTCACGTCGTTGAGCCAGGCCGGGACCTTGAGGTCGGCGTCCTCCGGCGCGACGACGGGCGTGTACGGGAACGAGACGGCCGGGTCGAGGTCGGGGAACGTGCCCGTGCCGGCGTGGTCGGCGGGGTCGAACGGGTCGCCGGCCGCGGTCCGGTACGGCTCGGTGGCCTGGTCGACGTAGGTGTACTGGCCCTCGGCGTAGTCGATGACGTCCGCCGTGTGGTTCGTGATGATGTCGAAGTAGACCTTGATGCCGCGGGCGTGCGCCTCGTCGACGAGGGCCTCGAGCTCCGCGTTCGTGCCCAGGTGCGGGTCGATCTGCGTGAAGTCCGTGATCCAGTAGCCGTGGTAGCCCGCGGAGACGTCGGCGGTGCCGGCGCCCTGGACGGGGCGGTTCTTGAACGACGGCGTGAGCCAGATCGCGGTGGCGCCGAGGCCGTCGATGTACGGCAGCTGCGCGCGCAGGCCGGCGATGTCGCCGCCGTGGTAGAAGCCCTTGTCCGTGGGGTCGAACCCGGTGGCGAGCCGGTCGCCGGTGAGGCCGCCGGCGTCGTTGGCGGGGTCGCCGTTGGCGAACCGGTCGGTCATGACGAAGTAGAACTGCTCGGTCGAGCCGGGCTGGCGGACCGGGGGCGCCACCAGCGCGTCGTCCGCCGGGGTGTGGTCGCCCGCGAGGCCGAGCGGCGTGAGCCCGATGCGGTGGGTCGCGTCGTCGTAGGTGAAGCGGATCGTGGCGGGGCCCGCGATCTCGAGCGGGATGTTGGCGCCGCCGGCCGCGCCGTCGCGGCCGTAGCTGAAGTCCCAGGAGTCGTCGAGCGCGACCTTGTACTCCCACCGGCCCGCGGGGACGGTGAACTCGGCGGCGAAGACGCCGTCGGTGCCCGTCGGGGCGAGCTCCGTGGCCGCGCACTCGGGCTGCCAGTCGCCCGGACAGCCGAGCTCGCTCTGCAGGTCGCCGACCAGGGCGACGCTGCCCACGGCCGCGGTGGCCGCCGTCGGGAGGAGGGCGACCGCGCCGCCCAGCCCGACGGCGAGCGCCGTGGCCCCGCCGAGGGTCGCCCGCCGTGCGCGACCTGCCGAAGTGATGGATCGTGGAGCGCGCACGCGCTTCCCTGCCGCGACCATGTGACCCCCTCGTCGCCTGCGGTGACCGGCGGGACGGCGCCGGTGGACGGACTGTAATCGCTTGCAGCAAGTTCCAGCAATGGGATGACTTGCCGGCCCGCTCCCGGACCAGGGGGTCCCGCCGGGGCTGCCCGGGATCGCCCGACGAGGGCGGCCGGCGGGCAGGGCGAGGTCGCCCGAGGCGGGCGGGCCGGGCCGGACGGGCCGCGGCCGGGCGGGCCGGCGGGGGGCCGGTCAGCCGGCGGCGAGGTGCTCGCCGAAGAAGTCCACGAAGTCCTGCGGGAACCCGATGTCGAGGGCGTGCGTGCCGTCGAACTCGAGGGTGCTCACGGGGACGCCCCGCTCGGCGAGCAGGTCGCCGAAGTACGCCGAGCCCTCCGGGATCCAGCGGTAGCTGTCCCGGGTGCCCCAGACGATCCGCACGGCGCTCAGCCGGTCGGGCAGGGCCAGGTACGCGTCGACCTTCTGCTCGAGCGCGCCGTACCCCGCCTCCCACGCCGCGACCGCCGCCGGGTCCTGCTCGGCGAGCGGCACCACCGGGTCGATCGGCAGGTGGTGCGGGCGCGGCGCCTCCGGGTCGGGCGCGAACGCCGCCCCGTAGCTCGCCCACGCCCCGTTGTCGTGCAGGAAGCCGGCGAGGCCGTCCTCGGGCCGGAAGAGCCCCGGCGACGCCGCGTAGAGGGCGGTGAACACGTCGGGGTGCCGCAGCCCGACGTTCACGGTCCCCGAGCCGCCCATCGAGAAGCCCGCGAGGCCGCGGGCGGAGGCCTCCGGGATCGTGCGGTAGGTCGCGTCCACGTGCGCCACGACGTCGACGACGAGCGCGTCCTCCGCGTTCCCCGTCACCGGCGAGTTCGTGTAGAAGTTGTTGCCGATCGAGTTGCGGCCGTCGAGCTCGACGACGATGAGCTCGTGCCCCGCCTCGACCATGAGGTCCCACGTGAGGCTGATGGAGCCGCGCAGGCGACCGGCCGGCTCCCCCGCGCCGGCGAGGAAGTAGACGACCGGGTACCGCGCGTCGGACACGTCGTACGAGGGCGGCAGGTGCACGACGAGGTCGCGCTCTGCGGGGTCGCCCAGGATGTTGTTCGCGAGCGACGGGGTCGCGACGGTCTCCTCGAGCGTGCGGCCGCGGGCCTCGGCCGTGGGGGTGGGCGTGGCCGACGGCGCGTCCGCCCCGCCCCCGGAGCAGCCCGCCGCGGCGAGCAGGGCGCCCGCGAGGAGCGCGCCGACGAGCACCTGCCTGCGCATGGCGGTCTCCCCCCACTCGTCCCCGCGTCGAGGCTAGGACCGTCGTGGCCGCCCCACAGGACCCCTGAAGTCCCAAATGTCGGGCCGCGCGTCCCGGATCCAGGGCCCGCCCTAGCGGCCGAGGAGCGCGGCGAGGCGGGCGGCGGCGTCGGCGTCGGGCAGGTCGACCTCGACGGTCTTGTCCCGGGACGTGGCCCCGGTGACGAGCCGCACGTGCCGGCGGCGCACGCCGAAGGCGTCGGCGACGGCGGCGAGCGCGGCCTCGGTGGCGGCGCCGTCGACCGCCCGGGCCGTGACGGCGACGACGAGCCGGTCACCGAACGCGCCGCCCACCCGGGTCCGCGAGGCGCCGGGCCGCACGCGCACGTCCACCCTCATGGGGCCATCCTGCCGCGACCGGGCTCCCGACGGCCGGCCCGGCCGGTCGGGCGCGCGATCGGGCCGTCAGATCAGGCCGAGCGCCCGGACGGCGTCGCGCTCCTCGACGAGCTCGGCGACGGACCTGTCGATCCGCGTGCGCGAGAACTCGTCGACCTCCAGCCCCTGCACGATCTCCCAGCGGCCGTCGCGCGCGACGACCGGGTAGGACGAGACCAGACCCTCGGGCACGCCGTACGACCCGTCCGAGACGATCGCCGCCGAGGTCCAGTCGCCCTCCGGCGTGCCGTGCACCCAGGTCCGCACGTGGTCGATCGCCGCGTTCGCGGCCGACGCCGCCGACGACGCCCCGCGGGCCTCGATGATCGCCGCGCCGCGCCGCGCGACCGTCGGGATGAAGGTGTGCTCCACCCACTCGCGGTCGAGGACCTCGAGCGCCGGGCGCCCCGCGACGAGGGCGTGCGAGACGTCCGGGTACTGCGTCGCCGAGTGGTTGCCCCAGATCGTCACGCGCTCGATCTCGCTGACCGGCGCGCCCGTGCGCGCGGAGATCTGCGACAGCGCCCGGTTGTGGTCGAGCCGGGTCATCGCCGTGAAGCGGTCCTTCGGCACGTCCGGCGCGTGGGCCGCCGCGATGAGCGCGTTCGTGTTCGCCGGGTTCCCGACGACGAGCACGCGCACGTCGTCGGCCGCGCCGGCGTTGATGGCCTCGCCCTGCGGCCCGAAGATCCCGCCGTTCGCCTCGAGCAGGTCGCCGCGCTCCATGCCCGGGCCGCGCGGGCGGGCGCCGACGAGCAGGGCGACGCCCACGCCGTCGAACGCCGCCCGGGGGTCGTCGAAGATCTCGACCGAGTGCAGGAGGGGGAACGCGCAGTCGGCGAGCTCCATCGCGGTGCCCTCGGCCGCCTTGACGGCCTGCGGGATCTCCAGCAGGTGCAGCCGCACCGGGGTGTTCGGGCCGAGCATGTCCCCGGAGGCGATCCGGAACAGCAGCGCGTAGCCGATCTGCCCGGCGGCGCCGGTGACGGTGACGGTCACCGGCGCGGTCTCGGCGGGGCCGGTCATGGTGCTCCTCGGGGGGTCTCCTCGGCGGCGGCCGGTCGGACGGGGGTCAGGCGGACGTGGCCAGGCGGCGGGCCAGGTTCTCGTCGAGCGCGGCGAGGAAGCCCTCCGTGGTCAGCCACGGCTGGTCGGGGCCGATGAGCAGCGCGAGGTCCTTCGTCATCGCGCCGCTCTCGACGGTCTTCACGACGACGTCCTCGAGCGTCTGCGCGAACGCCGTCACCTCGGGCGTGCCGTCGAGCTTGCCCCGGTGGGCCAGGCCGCGCGTCCACGCGAAGATCGAGGCGATCGGGTTGGTCGACGTCGGCTGCCCGGCCTGGTGCTGGCGGTAGTGCCGGGTGACCGTGCCGTGCGCGGCCTCGGCCTCGACCGTGCGGCCGTCGGGCGTCATGAGCACGCTCGTCATGAGGCCGAGCGAGCCGAAGCCCTGCGCGACGGTGTCGGACTGGACGTCGCCGTCGTAGTTCTTGCAGGCCCAGACGTAGCCGCCCTCCCACTTGAGGGACGCGGCGACCATGTCGTCGATGAGCCGGTGCTCGTAGGTGAGGCCGGCGGCCTCGAACTTCTCCTTGAACTCGGCCTCGAAGACCTCGGCGAAGATGTCCTTGAAGGCCCCGTCGTAGGCCTTGAGGATCGTGTTCTTCGTCGACAGGTAGACGGGGTAGCCGCGCTGCAGGCCGTACGCGAACGACGCGCGGGCGAAGTCGCGGATCGACTCCGTGAAGTTGTACATGCCCATGGCCACGCCCCCGCCCTCGGGGAAGCGCACCACCTCGTGCTGGATCGGCTCCGAGCCGTCGTCGGGCGTGTAGGTGATGGTCAGCGTGCCGGGGCCCGGGACCTTGAAGTTCGTGGCGCGGTACTGGTCGCCGTGGGCGTGACGGCCGATGACGATCGGCTTGGTCCAGCCCGGCACGAGGCGCGGCACGTTGCTGATGATGATCGGCTCGCGGAAGACGACGCCGCCGAGGATGTTGCGGATCGTGCCGTTGGGCGACAGCCACATCTTCTTCAGCCCGAACTCGGCGACCCGCGCCTCGTCCGGGGTGATCGTCGCGCACTTCACGCCGACGCCGTGCTCCTTGATGGCGAGCGCCGCGTCGATCGTCACCTGGTCGTCGGTCGCGTCCCGGTTCTGGATCGACAGGTCGTAGTAGCGCAGGTCCACGTCGAGGTACGGGTGGATGAGGCGCTCCTTGATGGCCTGCCAGATGATCCGCGTCATCTCGTCGCCGTCGAGCTCGACGACGGGGCCGGCCACCCTGATCTTCGGCATGCGTGGTGCTCCTGGGGTCGGGGCCGCGACGGGCCGCCCGGGGCGCGCCCGGCGCGGGCGGGGCGCGCTGGATCGGCTGCCAGGTTACTCGACGTCGAGAGATCTCCACGACCGGGGCCGACGGCGCCCCCGCGGCCGGGGTGGCCGCGCGGGCGTGCGGTGGCATGATCGAGCGCGTCCGTGAGCACCGGCCCCAGGAAGGGACGCCCATGACCACCGCACCTGACCCCTACCTGTCGCCCCCGTCGGCGCCGCCGGGCACCGCCGTCGAGCCGCACCGGCTCGGCGAGGCCGGCGTGGTCGAGGCGCCGCGCGTCGGGCTGCTCACCCGCGTCGGGGCGGAGCTGTTCGGCACCTTCGCGCTCGTCCTCGTCATCCTCGGCACGGCCCTGTACCTGCAGCTCACCGCCGTCGGCGCGCTGGGGGTGGCCCTCGCGACGGCGCTCGTGCTCGCGGGCCTCGTCGCCGCCTTCGGCCACGTCTCCGGCGGGCACTTCAACCCCGCGGTCAGCCTCGGCGCGGCGCTCGCCGGGCGGATCGGGTTCCTCGACATGCTCGCCTACTGGGTCGCCCAGGTGGTCGGCGCGCTCCTCGCGGCGCTCGTGCTGTTCGTCAGCGTCCCGTCCGGCCTGGCCGCGGCGCTCACGGGCAACTCCACCGCGGGCGCGCAGGACCTCTTCGCGACCGTCTCGAACGGCTGGGGCGAGCAGTCCCCGCTGTTCGCGCAGACGGAGCCGTACACCACGCAGGCCGGGCTGCCCACCATCACGTTCGACCTCAAGACCGCCCTCCTGCTCGAGGCGATCGGCACGGCGATCTTCGTCGCGGTCATCCTCGGGGTCACGGGCCGCAAGGCGGCCGCGCAGACCGCGCCCTTCGCCATCGGCGGCACGCTCGGCGCGATGATCCTCGTCACGGGGCTCGCGACGAACGCGGGCCTCAACCCGGCCCGCTCCACCGCGACCGCCCTGCTCGCGGGCGGCGAGAGCCTCGGCCAGCTCTGGCTGTTCTGGGTCGCCCCGCTCGTCGGCGCCGCGATCGTCGGCCTCGTGGTGATGGCGTTCGCGCCCGCGCCCGAGGTGCCCTACGACCCCGACGGCGAGCTCGACGAGCCCGACGACGAGGACGACGAGGTGGTCGAGGACGAGATCGAGGTCACCGACCAGGACGACGCCCGCTCCTGAGGCACGCTCGACCGCCGGTCACCCCCGGAGGAGGCCACTCCGGGGGTGACCGCGAGCAGCACGATCGCGAGCGCGAGCGCGAGGAGGACGGTGACGTCCTGCCACGTCGAGCGGACGGCCACGCCCTCGGGCCGCCGGCCGCCGCCGAGCAGCCGCGCGACCGCCGCGCCGCCCAGCGTCATGACGAGGAGCAGCAGGCCCTCGAGGGCGCCCACGAACCAGGCGACCAGGATCGCCGCGACCAGTGCGCCGACCACCACCCACAGCGCCGGCGCCCGGTGCCGATCCTCCTCGGTCACGGCCGCCACGTTACCGTGGAGGGCGTGCCGCCCGACCGACCCGCGCCCGCCTCGGTGGTGGTCGTCGGCGCAGGTCTCGCGGGTGCGGCGGCGGTCGCCGCGCTGCGGGCCGAGGGCTTCGCGGGCCGGCTGACCGTGCTCGGGGCCGAGGGCCTGCCGCCGTACGACCGGCCCCCGTTGTCGAAGGAGCTGTTCGCCCGCACCGAGCCCGTGTGGCTCGCCGACGACCTCGGCCTCACGCTCCCCGCCGACGACGTGCGGCTCGCCGCCCCCGCGACCGGGCTCGCGGCGACGCCGGACGGCGTCGTCGTGCGGACGGCGGACGGGGAGGTCGCGGCGGACGCGGCGGTCCTCGCGACGGGGGCGCGCGCCGTGCTGCCCGCGGGGTGGGACGGGGTGCGGACGCTGCACACGGCCGCCGACGCCGCGGCACTGCGCGGCGTGCTCACACCGGGGGTCCGGCTCGTCGTCGTGGGGGCGGGGTGGATCGGCGCGGAGGTCGCGGGCGTCGCGGCCGCGCGGGGCGTCGACGTCACGGTGATCGAGGCCGGCCCCGCGCCGCTCGCCGCGGCCCTGGGCCCGGTGGTGGGCGCGCTGACCGCCGGGTGGTACGCGGCCGCCGGCGTGCGCCTGGTCACCGGGACGCCCGTCGCCGCCGCTGGGCCCGACGGCGTGACCCTCGCCGACGGCGAGCACGTGCCGGCCGACGTCGTGCTCGCCGCCGTCGGGGCGCGGCCGGCGTCCGCGTGGCTGGCCGGTGCGCTGCCGCTGGCCCCCGACGGCTCGGTGGAGGTCGGCCCCGACCACCTGGTGCCGCACCTGCCGCGCGTCGCCGTCGTCGGGGACCTCGCCCGGCGGCGCTCGCGACGGCACGGCTGGGTGCCGGGCGGGCACTGGGACGGCGCGCTGCGCGGCCCGACGGTCGCGGCGCGCGCGCTCCTCGGGCTGCCCACGGACTCCCCGGAGCACGACGTCGCGCCCTACGTGTTCTCCGACCAGTTCGGCCACGACCTCGGGCTCCTGGGCCAGCCCGGGCCGGACGACGACGTCGTGCTGCGCGGCGACCCGGCCGGGCCGTTCGGGGTCGCGTGGCTGCGCCCGGGGACCGACGAGGTGACGGCGCTGCTCGCCGTCGACCGCCCGCGCGACGTGTCCGCGGCCCGGCGGCTGTTCGCGGGCCCGGCGCTGCCGCGGGCGGACCGCGCGCTGCTCGCCGCGGACGCTCCGCTCAAGGAGGCCGTGCGCCGCCCGTGAGGCAGGCTGGGCGATGGAGCCGCTGACCGCCCGCGCCCTCGGCCGCGCGACCCTCGCCCGCCGGCTCCTCCTCGCCCGCTGAGCCCCCGGGCTCAGTGCGCGAAGTGGCGCGTGCCCGTGAGGTACATCGTCACGCCGGCCTCGCGGGCCGCCGCGACGACCTCGTCGTCACGCTTCGAGCCGCCCGGCTGCACGACTGCGCGCACCCCGGCGTCGACGAGCACCTGGAGCCCGTCGGCGAACGGGAAGAACGCGTCCGACGCCGCGACCGCGCCGCGGGCGCGCTCCTCGCCGAACCCGTTCGCCCGCGCGACCGCGAGCTTGCAGGAGTCCACGCGGCTGACCTGCCCCATGCCGACGCCGACCGACGCGCCGTCGCGCGCGAGCAGGATGGCGTTCGACTTCACCGCCCGCACCGCGCGCCACGCGAACGCGAGGTCGGCGAGCGTCGCGTCGTCGGCGGGCTCGCCGGTGACGAGCCGCCACGCGGCCGGGTCGTCGCCGGGGGCGTCGAGCAGGTCGCGCTCCTGGACGAGCAGCCCGCCCGAGACGGGCCGCAGCTCGGTGGTGACCGCGCCGGGCTCGGCGACGAGCAGCCGCAGGTTCTTCTTCCGGGTCAACAGCTCGAGCGCGTCGTCGTCGAACCCGGGCGCGACGAGGACCTCGGTGAACACCGGGGCCAGCTGCTCGGCCATCGCGCGCGTGACCGGCCGGTTCGCCGCGACGACCCCGCCGAACGCGGACGTCGGGTCGCACGCGTGCGCCTTGGCGTGCGCGTCGGCGACGTCCGCCCCGACGGCGATCCCGCACGGGTTCGCGTGCTTGATGATGGCGACCGCGGGCTCGGCGTGGTCGAGCGCGGCGCGCCACGCGGCGTCGGCGTCGACGTAGTTGTTGTAGCTCATGGGCTTGCCGTGCAGCTGCGTCGCCTGGGCGAGGCCGGCGGGGCCGTGCCCGGACGTGTAGAGCGCGGCGCGCTGGTGCGGGTTCTCCCCGTAGCGCAGCACCGCGGCGCGGTCCCACGTGGCGCCGACCCAGGCCGGGAAGCCCGAGTCCACGGGCCCGTCGGGGCCGTCCACCCGGTCGGTGGGCGAGAGCACGTTGCCCATCCACGAGGCGACGGCCACGTCGTAGGTCGCGGTGTGCACGAACGCGGCCACGGCGAGCGACCGCCGCTCCGCGAGGGTGAAGCCGCCCGCCCGGACGGCGCGGACGACGTCGTCGTACCGGGCCGGGTCGACGACGACGGCGACGCTCGGGTGGTTCTTCGCGGCCGCCCGGACCATCGAGGGGCCGCCGATGTCGATCTGCTCGACGCACTCGTCCGGGGACGCGCCCGAGGCGACCGTCGCGGCGAACGGGTAGAGGTTGACGACGACGAGCTCGAAGGGCGCGACGCCGAGCTCGGCGAGCTGCGCGAGGTGCTCCGGCTTGCGGGTGTCGGCGAGCAGGCCCGCGTGCACCCGCGGGTGCAGCGTCTTCACGCGGCCGTCGAGGCACTCGGGGAAGCCGGTCAGCTCCTCGACGCGCGTGACCGGCACGCCCGCCTCGGCGATGCGCGCGGCGGTGGAGCCGGTCGAGACGATCTCGACGCCGGCCTCGTGGAGCGCGGTGGCGAGCTCGGCGAGGCCCGTCTTGTCGTAGACGGAGACGAGCGCGCGCCGGACCGGGCGGCGCGTGGCGTCGGCGGCCGGGTCGAGGGTCGGGTCGGTGGGCACGGGAGACCTCCTGGGGCTCGACGCTGTTCGCGGAACCCGGCACCCAGGCGGGCGGTGCACCAACGGGACCTGCTGCCGCTCCCCGGTGGTCGCTTCCACCCTCGCCAGTCGCGGCGGGACCGAGTCTAGAGCGCCTCGGGGCCCTCGGTCAGGTCGACGTGCAGTCCGGCGCCGGCGGCGGTGGTCGCGGCGAGACGCCGACCACGCGGTCGCGGTCGGCGGAGACGTGGTCCGGGTGCCCGGTGTGCTCGCGCTGACGCCGGGCACCCGCGGCTCAGCCGCCGAGGACGACCCGGCGGCCCTCGACGGTGAAGCCCTCGCGCGCCATCCGGCCGACGACGTCGACGAGCAGCTCGCGCTCGACGACCTTGATCCGCTCGTGCAGGCTCGCCTCGTCGTCGCCGTCGAGCACCTCGACCGCGCGCTGGGCGACGATCGGGCCGGTGTCCACCCCCGCGTCGACGAGGTGCACCGTGCAGCCGGTGACCCGCACGCCGTGGGCGAGCGCGTCCCGCACGCCGTGCGCCCCCGGGAACGCGGGCAGCAGCGCCGGGTGGGTGTTGACGATGCGCCCGCCGAACCGGCGCAGGAACGGCTCGCCGAGGATCCGCATGAACCCCGCGAGCACGACCAGCTCGGGGTCGAACACCTCGACCGCGCGGGCCAGGCCCTCGTCCCAGGCCGGACGGTCGGGGAAGTCGGCGGGCGCGACGACGGCGGTCGCCACCCCGGCCGCCTGCGCGCGGGCGAGCGCGGGCGCGTCCGCGCGGTTGCTCACCACGCCGACGACGCGCGCCCCCCAGGCGGGGTCGTCGTGCGCCGCGAGGAGGGCGGCGAGATTCGTGCCCGTCCCCGAGACGAGGACGACGACGCGGGCCTGGCGCGGGACGACGGGGTGCGGGTCGCGCGGCACGGTGCCGACCCTATCGGGTGCCACACTGGCCGCGTGAAGCAGCCGGGCGCCCGACCGCCACGGCCGCCGGTCGCCGACCCGGAGCTCCTCCGCGCGACCGGTCGGCACGTGACGACCTTCGCGCTGCTCGTGCTCGCCGCCCTGGTCACGACGACGTTCCCGCTGCCCTGGCAGCTCGGCGGGCTCGCGTTCGTCGCGGCCGCGCTCGTCGCCGGCGCCGTCGCGCTCCGCGCCGCGCGGCGCTCGGGGGTGGCGGAGCGCGTGACGCCGATGCTCGTCGTCGGGATGGTCCTCACGGTGCTCATGGGCATGTCGATGAGCACGACGCTGGTCCTCTGGGACGCGCAGCTCGCGCGCCAGCGGTGCCTCGACCACGCGCTCACGGTCGCCGCGCGCTCGGCGTGCGAGGCCCGCTACGAGGACGACGTGCGCGAGCGCCTCGAGGAGATCACCCGTCGCTCGGGGCGCTGACGGCCGCCTCGGGAGCGGGCTCGCCGGCGTCGTCGGGTGCGGGCGCCGCCTCGCCGTCGTCGGCCGGGCGGAGGCGCCCCCGCGCCCGCGCCCAGCCGGCGGCCACGGCGGCGCGGACCGCGCGGTCGGTCGGCACGGCGACGACGAGCGCGCCCGCCGCGACGAGGCCGGCGACGACCGCCCCGACGTGCAGCGGTGCGGCGCCCACCTCGGCCATGCGGCCCGGGCCGGCCGAGCCGCCCGCGAGGACGCTCAGCGCCGCCACGGCGAGCCCGGCCACGACGCCCGCGCCGAGGGCCACCGCGCCGGGCCGCCACGGGGTCGTCGCCGCGAGGCGGCGGTGCAGCCACCAGCCCGCGAGCGCGCCCGCCGCGACGACCGCGAGCGGCACCCAGGGCCCCTGGGCGACGGGATCGGTGGGCAGCGCGCCCAGCATCGGGAGGGCGGGCAGCGGGCCGCTGACGACCTCGGTCGGCGCGAAGACCGTGCCCTGCCCGACGGCGAACCCCGGCCCCGCGACCCAGGCGACCGCCCAGAGCACGAGGTTCGGCGCGAACGCCAGCTGCGCGAACGCCATGACGACGCCGCTGAAGGTGTCGAGGCCGAGGCCCTCGATGACGTCCCCCGCGGTGGCGCGCCCGGCGACGACCCAGCCGGTCGACACGGCGGCGCCGACGACGACGAGCGCGGCCGCGGCGAGCGCCCCGCCGCGCACGGCGGCCCGCACGGGCTCCGGGACCAGGGCCCGCACGGGCCGGGCGAGCTCGCCGGCCCGGCCGGGGCGGAGCACCCCCCAGCCCAGGCCGAGCGCGCCCACGAGGGTCGCGCCGAGCAGCGTGCGCGCCACCGCCCCGGGCCCGACGCCGAGCGGCCCGGCCCGGCCGACGAGGAGCAGCACCGCCCCGACGGCCGCGACGTAGCCGCCGACGCCCGCGCCCCACGCGCTGCCCGTGGGCTGGGCCGAGCGCCGCGCCGACGCGTACGCGGCGAAGAGCGCGAGCGCCGTGATGCCGAGCGGCGTGATCGTCAGCACCGCGTCCCCCGCGGTGACGACGCCGCCGTGGCCCATGAGCCACAGGGCGGCCCCGACCCCGACGGACCGGGTCCAGGGCACGTCGGCGTTGGCGGGGTCCGCGGACGTGGCCACGTACGCGGCGAGCGCCGGCGTGGCCACCGCGAGCACCGAGAGCAGCGCGGCCTGGACGCCCGCGAGCAGCCCGGACACCCAGGCGGGCCCGCCGCCCAGCGCGGCGGCGGCTTGCGCGTCGTCCGCGGGCGGGCGCGGCGCGGGCACCCCGGCGGGCGGCGCGACCCGGCCGGCGGCGCGCGTGGCGGGCGCGCGCGGCGGGGTCGGCCGGGGTCGGCCGACGCCGGCGGGCGGGCTGGCGGGACGGGTCACCGCTTCATCGTCGCCGCCCGACGGCGCGCCCCGGCCCGGTGACACGCCGGGCGCGCCGCTCGGGTCGGCGGCCGGCCGCCCGGGCCGCTCCGGCGGCGCGCCGCGCGGTCAGCAGGCGGCGCGCCTCAGGACAGCAGCTCGCGCACGAGCGCGGCGGTCTCGCTCGGCGTCTTGCCGACGCGCACGCCGACGGCCTCGAGCGCCTCCTTCTTCGCCTGCGCGGTGCCCGACGAGCCGGACACGATCGCGCCCGCGTGGCCCATGGTCCGGCCCTCGGGCGCGGTGAACCCGGCGACGTAGCCGACCACCGGCTTGGTCACGTGGTCGGCGATGAACGCCGCGGCCCGCTCCTCGGCGTCGCCGCCGATCTCGCCGATGAGCACGATCGCCTTCGTCTCCGGGTCGGCCTCGAACGCGGCGAGCGCGTCGATGTGCGTGGTGCCGATGATCGGGTCGCCGCCGATGCCGATGCAGGTCGAGAAGCCGATGTCGCGCAGCTCGAACATCATCTGATAGGTCAGGGTGCCGGACTTCGACACGAGGCCGATCGGGCCGGGGCCGGTGATGTCGGCGGGCGTGATGCCGACGTTCGAGCGACCGGGGCTGATGATGCCCGGGCAGTTCGGGCCGATCAGGCGCACGTCGGCGGCCTGCGCGGCGGCGAAGAACTCGGCCGTGTCGGCGACCGGGACGCCCTCGGTGATGATGACCACGAGCGGCATGCTCGCGTCGATCGCCTCGAGCACCGCGGCCTTGGTGAACGCCGGGGGCACGAACACCACCGACACGTCGGCGCCGGTGGCGGCCATCGCCTCGGCGACCGTGCCGAACACCGGCACCTCGAGCTCACCGTCGGGCGTCGGGAAGGTCACGCTCGTGCCGGCCTTGCGCGGGTTGACGCCGCCGACGATGTGGGTGCCCGCGGCGAGCATGCGCGTGGTGTGCTTCATGCCCTCCGAGCCGGTCATGCCCTGGACGATGACCCGCGAGTCCTTGTTGAGGTAGATCGACATGGTGTGGGGCTCTCCTTCAGTTCGCGGCCAGCTCGGCGGCCTTCGCGGCCGCGCCGTCCATGGTGTCGACGACGGTGACGAGGGGGTGGGCGGCGTCCTGCAGGATGCGGCGG
>JAAZAC010000182.1 GCA_012514545.1 Actinomycetales bacterium
CGAGGCCGCCGCCGCGGCGCAGGCCGGCGCGAGTGCGCCGGCCGGACCGGCGACCGGGCCCGCGGAGCCCACGCCCGAGGTGGCGCCCGTGGCGAGCGAGCCCGCACGAGCGCTCGCCGCGCGGGTCGTCGCGGCGCTCGAGGCCGTCGTCGCCGCCCTGCAGGACGCGGAGGCCGAGCTCGGCCGGCTCGACGCCGTCGCCGGGGACGGCGACCACGGCCGGGGCATGGTGCGCGGCACGACGGCGGCCCGGGACGCCGCGCGCGCCGCCGCCGACGCCGGGGCCGGGGCGGGCGACGTGCTCGCCCGGGCGGGCCGCGCGTGGGCCGGTCAGGCCGGCGGGACCAGCGGCGTGCTCTGGGGCGCGATGCTCGAGGCCGCTGCCGAGGTGCTCCCCGACCGCCCGGAGACCTGGGAGCGGTGGGCGCGCGAGCCCGTGCGGCTCGTCGCCGACGCCGTGGACGCCGCCGCCGCGGCCCTGCGGCGCCTCGGCGGCGCGGAGGTGGGCGACAAGACGATGCTCGACGCGCTCGCGCCGTTCGGCGCGGCGCTCGCCGCCGACCCGGGCGCCCCGCTCGCCGCCGCGTGGCGGGCCGCCGCCGACGCCGCCCGCGCGGCGGCCGAGGCGACCGCGGACCTGCGACCGCGCGTCGGCCGCGCGAGACCCCTCGCCGAACGCTCGGTGGGCACCCCGGACCCGGGGGCCACGTCGCTGGCCCTCGCGGCCCGCGCGGCGGCGGAGGTGGCGTCGTGAACCGGCCGCTGCGCGTCGTCGTCGGCGCCGACGACGCCGGCCTGGCCTACAAGGAGCGGATCAAGGCCGACCTCGCCGCCGACACCCGCGTCGCCGAGGTCGTCGACGTGGGCGTCGGGGCGGACGACACGACCGCGTACCCGCACGTCGCGGTCGCGGCGGCCCGGCTCGTCGCGGAGGGGCGCGCGGACCGCGCGGTGCTCGTCTGCGGCACCGGGCTCGGCGTGGCGATCGCGGCCAACAAGGTCCCGGGGGTGCGCGCCGTCACGGCCCACGACTCCTACTCCGTCGAGCGCGCGGTGCTGTCGAACGACGCCCAGGTGCTCTGCCTCGGCCAGCGGGTGGTGGGGCTGGAGCTGGCGCGGCGCCTCGTGCGCGAGTTCGTCGGGTACGAGTTCGACCCGGCGTCGCACTCGGCGGCCAAGGTCGCGGTCATCTCCGAGTACGAGAGGACCGAGCACGAGAAGACCGAGCACGAGAAGACAGGGCGCGCGCAGGGCTACGCGCCGGAGGGCTGAGTCGCCACGAGGTCGGCGAACACCTCGCGCAGCGCCGGGTAGAGCCGACGGTGCACAGCCGCGACCGGCGGGTACGGCGCGGCGGGGTCGGGGTCGACGTCGTGGCCCGGCGGGTCGGCGGGCGTGTCGGCGCCGAGGTACGCGTGCGCGATCCGCGCGGCGCCCGCGGCGCTCACCTCGCCGGCCGAGCACACCCGGACGGGCCGCTGCACGACGTCGGCGACGATCCGCACCCACAGGGGGCTGCGGGCCCCGCCGCCCACCGCGCGGAGCTGGGCCACGCGCCGCCCGGTCGCCCGCTCGAGGTGCTCGACGTGCAGCGCGAGCTCGAACGCGACGCCCTCGAGCACCGCGCGGTACAGGTGCGCGGGCGTGTGCCGCCCGTGCCAGCCCACGACGGCCCCGCGCGCGAGCGGGTCCCAGTACGGGGTCTGCGCGGCGTTCCAGTACGGCAGGACGAGCAGGCCCTCCGCGCCCGGCGGCACCTCGGCGGCGGCGGCCTCGAGGTCCGCCCCGCCGCCGAACCGCTCGCGCACCCACGACGCGAGGTACGCCGCCGCGTTGAGGACGGTCTCGAGCGTGTAGGTCCCCGTGGGCACGCCCGCGAGCGTGCGGAACGCCGCGTCCGTGACGTAGGCGTCGGAGGCCACGCCCATGACCATGGACGTGCCGAGGTTGAGGTAGGCGACGCCCGGGACGGTCGCGCCGAGCGCCATCCCCGCCGCCTGCCCGTCGCCGATCCCCGCGACCAGCGGGACGCCGGCGGGCAGGCCGAGCTCCGCGGCGACGTCGGGCAGCAGCGGGCCGATCGGCTCGCCCGCGGGCACGAGGTCCGGGAGCTGGTCGGCGCGCACGCCCGCGAGGTCGAGCAGCTCGGGCGCCCAGTCGAGCCGGCGCAGGTCGAACAGTCCGAGCGTGTCCGCGGACTGCGTGCTCGTCGCCCAGCGCCCGGTGAGCCGGTGCGCCAGCACCGCGTGCACGTCCCCCACGCGGGCGGCGCCGCGCAGCGCCTCGGGCTCGTGGCGCGCGAGCCACGCGAGCTTGTACAGCGCGGGCGTCGTGTCCGGGGGCTTGCCGGACAGCGCGTGCACCGCCGGCGAGCCGAGCGCGGCGATCTCCGCGTGCGCGCGGCCGTCGAGCCAGAGCACGGCCGGTCGGCGGGGCGTCCCGTCCGCGTCCGCCACGACGAACGTCTCGCGCTGGTGCGTGAGGCACACGGCCGCCACGTCGCGCCCCCGGCCGCTCGCCGCGACCGCCTCGGCGATCGCGCCGCGCGTCGCCGCCCACCAGTCCGCGGGGTCCTGCTCGTGCCACGCGGGGTGCGGGGTCGCCGTCGGGACGGGCCGCGCCGCCGTGGCGAGGACGCGCCCGGGCTCGGCGACGACCGCCTTCGCCGCGGTCGTCGAGCAGTCGACGGCGACGACGACGCTCACGCGCCCGGCTCCACGACGACCTTGAGCCCCGCCCGGCTCGCCGCCGCCGCGAACGCCTCCGCCGCGCGGGACAGCGGGAACGTGTGGCTCACGACGGAGCGCAGGTCCACCCGGCCGCGCGCGACGAGGTCGATCGCGCGCGGGTAGACGTCGCCCATCCGCCGGGACAGGCGCAGGGTCAGGCCCTTCCGCCGGGCCGTGGACGCCGGGAACGTCGTGCGGTCGGGCTCGGGGATGCCCGCGAGGACGACCGTGCGGCCGGGCCGGACCGCCTCGACCGCGAGCGCGACCGCCTCGTCCGTCCCCGCGACCTCGACGGCGAGGTCCGCGCCGCGGCCGCCCGTCGCCTCCGCCAGCCGGGCGAGGACGTCCGGGTCCTGCGGGTCGAGCACGACGTCGGCCCCCAGCGCCGCCGCGGCCGCCCGCCGGTGCGCGAGGGGTTCCACGGCGACGACGCGCGCGGCCCCCGCGACGCGGGCGAGCTGCACGGCGCACAGCCCGATCGGCCCGGCGCCGACCACGACGACCGTGTGCCCCAGGCGGGGCTTGCCGAGGTCGAGCGCGTGGATCGCGACGCCGAGCGGCTCGAGCATCGCCACATCCGCGTCGGACAGCGCGTCCGGCACCGGGTGCAGCAGGGCGGTCGGCCAGGCCATGAGCTCGCGCAGCCCGCCGTCGTTGCGGCCGTGCCCCGCGAAGCGGACGTGCGGGCACATGTTCCGCAGGCCCTCGAGGCACGTCTCGCAGGTGCCGCACGCGTCCGACGGGTCGACGGCGACCCGCGTGCCGGCCAGCGGGCCGTCCTCGACGACGCCCGCGATCTCGTGCCCGAGGACGAGCGGGGTGTCGAGCACGGCGTCGCCGATGCCGCCGTCGGCGAACCAGTGCAGGTCCGAGCCGCAGAGCCCGACGGCGGTCACCCGGACGAGGCTCTCGCCGTCGCCCGGCCGCGGTGCCGGCTCCTCCTCGACCCGGACGTCGCCGACCCCGTGCAGCCGAGCGGACCTCATGCGCGGAGCCTACTGGCCGTCGGGGGCGCTCAGCCGGCGTAGGGCAGCACCGGCAGGCCCGGCACGTCCGCCCGCAGGCGGAACACCGCGCCGGCCGCGGGCTCCGGGTCGTCGAGGTCCTCCCGCGACGTCGTCACGTACAGGTCGCGCAGGTCCGGCCCGCCGAACGCGCACGCCGTGGCCAGCCGGGCGGGGATCGCGACCTCGGTGACCACCGCGCCGTCGGGCGCGAGGCACACGACCCGGCCGCCCGTGAACATGGCGACCCAGACGTTGCCGGCCGCGTCGACGGTCAGGCCGTCCGGGAAGCCGTGGTCCGTCCGGTGGAAGGGGCGCCGGCCGGTGAGCTCGCCGTCGACGACGTCGAACACGTCGGTCGTGCGGGTGAGCGTGTCGTTGTAGTAGGCGCGGGTGCCGTCGGGGCTGAACGCGATGCCGTTGGAGATCGTCACGGCCGGCAGGACGACCTCGGCCCGCCCCGCCGCGTCGAACCGGTACAGCCGCGCCCCGCCGGCCGCCCGGTCGTAGCGCATCGTCCCCGCGTAGAGCCGGCCCTGCGGGTCGCAGCCGGCCTCGTTGAACCGCTCGCCCTCGCCCAGCAGGGGCGGCAGCGGGGTGGGCGGTGCGTCGGGCGCGTCCGCGAGGCCGAGGCCCCGCTCCAGCCCGACGACGTACCCCCCGTTCGTCCGCGGCCGCACGAACGCCGCGATCGGCCCGCCGACGGGCAGCCGGTCGACCCCGCCGTCGGGCCGCAGGGTGAGCAGGTCGCCGGCGAACATGTCGACCCAGCGCAGCCCGCCCCACGCGGCGGACCACACGGGTCCCTCGGCGTGGTACGCGAGCGGGTCGGTCACCTGGTCGACGACGACGTCCGGCATGCCCCCATGCGTACCACGGCGGCTACGCCGGCGGCACCGCCGGCCGGCCCGTCACGCGCCCGACGACGTCGACGGCGGCCAGCGCCACGGCGAAGAACAGGACGGCCGCGACGGCGTCGAGCACGAAGTGGTTGGCCGTGACGACGACGACGAACGTCGTGACGAGCGGGTACGCGACGCCGAGCGCGCGGACGACCCGGCCCCGCCCGAACCACACGAGCACCGCGCCGACCCACAGCGCCCAGCCCACGTGCATCGACGGCATCGCGGCGTACTGGTTCGACAGCGCGACCAGGTCCTCCGACGGCGTGAAGCCCCAGAGCACGTACTCCTTGACGGTGTCCACGAACGGCTCACCCACCATGAGCCGCGGCGGCGCGAGCGGGTAGAGCCAGTAGCAGACGAGGGCCATCAGCGTCATCGTCAGCAGCACGTTCCGGCACCGCGCGTACACCGCGTGCCGGCGCCGGTACAGCCAGACCATGACGACCGCGGTCACCGTGAGGTGCAGGGTCGCGTAGTAGTAGTTCAGCGGGACGACGAGCCACGGCCGCGCGGCGCCCCAGTGGTTGATCCCGAGCTCGACGTCGACGCCCAGCACGCGCTCGGCGTGGAGGATCGCCCGCGCGTTGGCCTGCGCCGTCGCGACGTGGTTCGGGATGAGGTTGCGGCTCACCGAGTAGAACGCGTAGACGGTCAGGACGATCGCGAGCTCGCGCAGCCAGCCGGGCCAGGCGCGCAGCCGCACGAGGCCGCGGGGGGCCGCGGCGAGGGCCGCGGGCTCGGGGCCGTGGAGCGCGGGCTCGGCGCCGACGGCGGCGGCCGGCGCGGTGCCCGGCGTCACCGCTCGGGGCGTCGCGGGGTCGGCGGGCGCGACGGGCGTGGACACGCGCCCATTCGTACCAGCACCGAGGCGCCCGGGGGCACGACTTCAGGGTGGATCTCGCGCCCCCGGGCTCCGCCTCAGGGTGGAGTCAGGCCGCCACCTCGTCGAGCCGTCCGGTGGCCACGTCGAAGACGAAGCCGCGCACGGCGTCGGTCCGCGGCACGAACGGGCTCACCCGCAGCCGCGCGATCGACTGGCGGACGTCCGCCACGACGTCCTCGAACGCCTCGGCCGCCCACGGCGGCCGCACGCCGACCTCGCGCTCGATCTCCGTGCGGAACGCGTCGTCGCGGAACGTCAGCATCCCGCAGTCGGTGTGGTGGATGAGCACGATCTCCCGGGTGCCGAGCAGGCGCTGGGAGATGGCGAGCGAGCGGATGACGTCGTCGGTCACGGCGCCGCCGGCGTTGCGGATGACGTGGGCGTCGCCCTCGGCGAGGCCGAGGACGCGGTGGACGTCCAGGCGGGCGTCCATGCAGGCGACCACGGCGACGCGGCGCGCGGGCGGCAGGGGCAGCGGGCCGTCGAACGTCGCGGCGTACTCGGCGTTGGCGGCCAGGAGCTCGTCGGTCACGGACATGGCGGGTCCTCCTTCGCAGGCAGGCCGCCGGCGAGCGCGCACAACGCGCAGGGACGCCACGAGAGAGACGAGGGTTCCGACGGCCGAGGTGGTCAGCGGTCGGAACAGCACGCGCAGGCGACCCGGACGACCGGGTGCGCGCTGCTCGTCATGGGTCGAGCCTCACCCGGCGACCCCGGGCGGGGCAACACCGGTCCGCGATGCGGTCAGGTGCGGTCAGTCCAGGAGCACGCGCACCGGCACGCCGGACTCCACGGTGCGCGACACGGTGCAGCTCCTGTCGTGCGAGGCCTGCACGGCCCGCGGGAGCGCCTCGCGGGCGGCGTCGCCGTCCGGGCCCGCCGGGAAGCGCACCGAGAACATCAGCTCGATGTCCCGCAGGATGTTGCCCGTCTCGTCGCGCACCTTGTGGGCGTCCACGCGGGCCCGGAACCGTTCCGGCTGCGCGCGGCGGGAGGTGACGGCGTCGACGTCGGCGCTCGAGCACGACGCGATCGCGGCGAGCAGCAGCTCCACCGGGGAGAACGCGTCGTCGCCGCCCACGCGGAGCTCGTGCCCGCGCGCGTTCCGCACGACGAAGACGCCCGGCTCGGCGCGCTCGAGCTCGATCCACCGGTGCGTGTCGGGGCCTGGCTGCGAGGTGTCCATGGGTCGATCCTCACCCACGGCGTCGCGGGCCGCGCCCGGCGTCCGCCTGACGGCGCGCGCGTCGGCCGGCCCGCCCCTCGGCGGGCGCGTCAGCCGGCGTGGCCGGCGGAGCGGTGGGGTCGGATGGCCAGGCGCAGGTGATGGGTGGGACGGGCGCGGTCGCGCGTCCGGCGTCCCTGCGCGGCGAGCCGGCGCCGGAGGCGCTGCTCGAGCTCGCGCTGCTGCTGCTGGTAGACCCTCAGGAAGAGGTCGTCGGCGTACACGGGGTCCTCCGCACTGCTCGCGGTGGCGGGGTGTGCCACCAGGCGGCCGATCGGCGCGGATCGCGCGCCTCGCGGCCGGTGGGACGGGCGCCCACGGGACAATGATCGCACTGGTCAGAGGCGGTTTTCGAGACCTTTTCCGGCGCCGGCACGGGTGAATCGCGTAGGCCCGCGCGGACGCAGCGATCCGTCGTCGGCGGCGGCCCGGGGCGCGCGATCCTGCGTCCGCGGCCTCAGTCCCGGGGGTCGGGCGCGAGGCGCAGCGCCTGCGTGAAGCGGTCGGCGAACTCCGGGTGCCCGGTGAGCTCGACGTACCGGACCTCGTCGGCCAGCCGCGCGGCCGCCGCGCGCCGCTCCGGGTCGGCCAGCAGGAGGCACGCGCCGGCGCCTGCGGCGTTGCCGACCTGCCGCACGTCGGGGCCCGGGGGCACGAGCCCGACGGCCCGGGCGCTGCCCGGGTCGAGGTACGTGCCGAACGCGCCCGCGAGGACGATCTCGTCGATCGCGTCCTCGCCGACGCCGGCCGCCTCCGTGAGCAGCCGCAGCCCGGCCCGGATGGCCGCCTTGGCGAGCTGGACCTGCCCGACGTCGCGGCGCGTCAGCCGCACGGGCCGCACCGACCCGTCCGTGGGCGGGGCGAGGACGACGCCGTCGGGCGTGACGAGCGGGTGGTCCCCCCGGAGCGCGCCGACCTCGGTGACGACCCCGTGCGCGCGGAGCACCGCGACGGCGTCGAGCAGGCCGGAGCCGCAGATCCCGACGGCGGGCGCGTCGCCGACGGTGCGCACGACCGGCCGGCCGTCCGCCCAGGTCACCGCGTCGATCGCGCCCGGCGCCGCGCGCATGCCCGCCTCGACGTGCGCCCCCTCGAACGCAGGGCCCGGCGCCGCCGAGCACGCGAGGTGGCGCCCGCGCCCGACGAGGCTGATCTCGGTGTTCGTGCCGACGTCGCAGAACGCGACGAGCCGGTCCGCCGGCACGTCCGGCGCGCCCGCCGCGAGCAGCATGGCGACGTGGTCGGCGCCGACGAACCCCGCGACGACGGGCGGGCTCGTCACGGTGGCGCCGCGCGCGAGGCGGAGGCCGACGTCGTCGGCGGGGACGGTGCGCTCGCCCCGCTCGGCGGGCACGTACGGCGCCCAGGCGAGCTGGGCCACGGGCAGCCCGAAGAACAGGTGGTGCATCGCGGTGTTCCCGACGACGACGGCCTCGCCCACCGCGCGCCGCGCGACCCCTGCCCGCCGGCACAGCACGCCCACGAGGCGGTCGACCTCGGCCGCGAGCACGGTGCGCATCGACGCCGCCCGGGCCGGGTCGGTGAGCGCGACCGTGAGCCGCGCCATGACGTCCTCCCCGAAGGTGACCTGCGGGTTCGGCGCACCGACCGAGGCCAGCACGCGCCCGGCGGGGTCGACGAGGTAGGCGGCGAGGCCCGTCGTGCCGAGGTCGACGGCGAGGCCGAGCGGCGCACGACGGCGGGGCGACGTCCGCGGGGCCGGGAGCGCGACGGCCGGCCCCTCCGTCTGGCTCAGCGGCGCGCCGACGCCGTTGACGGGCTCCACGACGACCTCGCCCGGGGCGGTGACGCGCGCCGCGCAGGCGAGCCGGTAGCCCGCGGCGGCCGCGCTCGGCCCGAGGCGCGCGGCCTCGTCCGGGTCGGGCGGCGCGAGGGCCCCCGGCTCACCTGGACGACGCACGCGCCGCACGCGCCGACGCCCCCGCACACGGCCGTGATCCCGACGCCGGCCGCCTGCAGGGCCGCGAGCACCGTCCCCCCGACCTCCGTGGGGCACCTGCGTCCGGCCGGCTGGACGACGACGACCGGCCGTGGCTCAGCGCGCGGCACCGGCGGCCACCAGGCCGTACTCGTCGAGCCGCACGACGGCGGGGTCGACCTCGACCCGGGCGAGCAGAGCGTCCTCGTCCTCGGGCAGCTCGTCCAGGCCGCGCGACAGGCGGTCGAGCCAGCGCGCCTCGGGCCGCGCCAGCGTCAGCTCGCCCGCGGCCACGGCGCCGCGCAGCACCTCGAGCGCGGCGCGCCCCACGCGCACGGTCCGCCGGTAGGCCCCCTCCTCCGCGACGACCTCCGCGGCGAGGCGCACGACGACGTCGGGCCGGCGCAGGACCGCCTGGGGGTCCGTCCCGGCGTCGGACGCGACGTACAGGTCGCGCAGCGTGCGGGCCGTGTCCGGCCCGGCGGCGGTCGCGACGTTGAGCACCCGGCACGCGTAGACGAGCTGCTCGGTGCTCACGGTGGGCGCCATCCCCCCGAGGAGCTCGACGTTCGCGACGGACTCGTTGCTCCACAGGTCGGCGGTGGCGCGCGCGACGTTGCCGATCGGGCTGAGGTGCGCGCACGCCGCCTCGGACCCCTCGAGCGCGACCGGGCAGCCGGTGATCGCCTTGAGGAACGGGCCCTCGTACGCGCAGCCCTTCGACGGCCCGACGGCGCCCCGCTCGAACGCGACGAGCGCGCGCGGCACGGACATCGCCCGGACGAGCGCGGCCAGCACGCGCGGGATGTGCCGCTGGTCGGCGAGCACCATCGCCGTGTTCGCGAAGCCGGACGCCGAGTCGCCCGACGGCAGCGCCGGCGTCCCCGCGCAGGTCGCGACCACGGCGTCCCAGAGGAACGCCATGTCGCGGGGCGCGAGCACGCCCAGCGCGAGCACGATGCCGGGCAGGTCGGCCCCGAGCAGCGCGCGGTCGTGCAGCTCCTTGCCGCCGGTGGACTCGACGGCCAGCAGGTCGGCGCCCGCGCGGGCGCTGCCGGCGAGGCTCGCGAGCATCGCCTCGAGCAGCGGCCCGGTGCGCAGCAGCGGCGGCCGGGCGAACTCGCGGACGTCGTTGGGCGTCACGCGCAGGCCCGTGGGCATCGGCGCCGCGTCGCGCAGCCGCCGGCCCGCGTGGTGGGCGCCG
>JAAZAC010000183.1 GCA_012514545.1 Actinomycetales bacterium
ACCTGCCCGCCATCGAGCAGCTCGAGCAGGCGCTGGAGTCGTTCGACGGCACGATCCTGCTCGTCACGCACGACCGCCGGATGCTCGAGACCGTGCGGCTGACCCGCCGCTGGCACGTCGAGGACGGGCGGGTCACCGAGGTCGACCCGGGCTGACGGGCTCGACCCGGGCTGACGGGCTCGATCCGGGCCGAGGAGCGGCGCCGGTCCGACGACGGCGCGGCCCCGCCCACGCGCGAGCGCCGGAGACTTCCTGTCGCTCTGTGAGAGAACGTCTTCGACGCTCGGTGCCCCGCGTCCGACACGCGCTCCGCCCGTGCACCACGCCCTCGCCCACGACCCCTCACATCACCCCTCCCGCACTGCGCCGTCGGGCCGTCTGGAGCCATCTCACTCTTATTCCGGTACCCGCCGGGGTATTGACCGGCTGCGACTGCTTGTCATAGTGTCTGCTAACACGATTTAGCAGGATCTTCAGCACCCAATTTGCCGTTTCGGACGAAGCGGGCGCCGAGCTGATCGTCGTCGTCGTCAGTCGAAGGAGACTCGTGCGACAGGCCCACGCAGCACCCGGCGGCGAAGCCGACCGGAGCCGGCTCCGCCGCGGGCGTGGTCCGCCCGGGCCGGGATCGACCTCCGTCGCGGAGGCCACGGGCGCCGGGCTAGCGGCGCCCATGTGCGGCGGCGGTCCCCCAGGTACGGCCCCAGTCGATGAGTCCCGTCAACGACTCACACGCCGTCCGACGCTCCGTCGGGCGGCTCGAGCGCACCTGGCGTCCGAGCGACGCAGCTCGGCACGAACCAGGGACGAGAGTACAAGGGAGCAATCTGGCATGAGCACGCCACTCGCACGGCGCAGGCGGACCGCGCTCGCGTCCTTGTTCGCATCCGTGGCACTCGGTGCTGGCGCCGCCGTCGGCGTCCCCACCGCGGCCCTCGCGGACGAGACCACGCCCGTCGAGGGTGCGACCGTCACGGCGAACCCCGACTCGCCCACCGGTTACACCGTCACCTTCGTCTACCACAACCCGAACGCCACGCAGGTCCGCCTCGCCGGCGACCTCACCCTCCTCGGCCTGACCACCGGCAACACCCGGTTCCAGCCCGAGCAGTTCGAGCCCGGCCGCTACCACGCGGGCGGCGTCGAGTTCCTGCGCGACATGACCAAGGACGCCGACGGCTACTGGTCCGTCTCGCTGCCGCTGCACGCCGGCGGGCTCAGCTACTGGTACCGGGTCTGGGACCCGACCCAGGGCTGGGTGAACAAGCGGATCTGGGACCCCGCCTCGAGCCACCCGCGGCCCCCGGGGGACGCCTCCTTCCGCGTGCGCAACAACGACGTGCTCGACGCGGTCTACGTCCCCTACGACGAGAAGCAGAACGACCCGGTGCTCGAGGCCCGGGCGCGCTACGAGCTGCCGCGCGAGAACCCGGCCGAGCGGGGCACCGTCCACTACGAGGAGTACACGACGATCCTCGGCGACGACGGCCACTACCTCGGCATCTACCTGCCGCCGGGGTACGACCCCGACCGTCCCGAGCCCTACAAGGTCATCTACCTGGGCCACGGGATCTTCGGCGACGAGACCGACTTCATGGTGCCGGTGAACGTCCCGAACATCCTCGACAACATGATCGCGCGGGGCGAGATCGAGCCCACGATCGCCGTGACGATGGGCAACCACTTCACCGGCGACAGCCTCGGGTTCTCGTCCTACGACCGGCAGAACGCCGCGGACAACCTCGTGCAGACGATCCTCCCGTTCATCGAGTCGCGCTACAACGTGGCGACCGAGCGTGAGGGACGCGCCTACGCCGGGTTCTCCTACGGCGGCTCGACGGGCGGGTTCATCATGAACTCCTACCCGACGACGTTCGGCTACTTCGGCCACTTCTCGGGCAACCCGAGCCTCACGGCCGCGAACTACGACGCCATCGCCGACGCGGTCGGCGAGAACGGCATGTTCGTGTTCCTGGGCAACGGCGTGTTCGAGGGCAGCCTCGCCGGGGCGAACGCCGTGGCGGACAACTTCCGCGCACGGGGCATCCCGGCCGCGACCGCGCAGGTGCCGGGCGCGCACGACGGCATGACGGCCGGCCAGCTGTTCACGATCTTCGCGCGCGACCACCTGTGGTCGAACGCGGACACTCGTGACGGCATCCCCGTCGAGGCCGTGATCCCGGAGCCCGAGGAGGGCGCGCTGGCGCTCTCGGTCGCGGACTTCGGCGACGCGGTCACGCTGTCCGAGCCGGAGAACCTGGGCGACCGCCTGCGGCTCACCGGTGAGCTGCCGGAGGTCACGGTCACCGACTCCCGCAACTCCGAGCAGGCGGGCGACGGCGGCTGGGCCGTCTCGGGCCAGGCGGACGCGTTCACGTCGTCCGGCTCGACCCTGCCGGCGACCCACCTCGGCTGGACGCCGCAGGTGCTCACGCCGAAGCCCGGCCTCAGCGCGGGCCCGGTCGTGACCACCGTGCTCGACGGCGGCCCGGGCCTGGCGACGCCGAGCCGCCTGGCCTCGGCGACGTCCGAGGGCCGGTGGGGCACCGCGAAGCTCGGTGCGGCGCTCACGCTGGAGGTCCCCGTGGACACCCGGCCGGGCACCTACACCGGGATGCTCACCGTGTCCCTGTTCCCCGTCGACTGACGGGACCGATCACCGGGCGTGGCCGGCCGGGGCGGACCGGCCGGCCACGCCCGGCACCACCGCCGGGCCACGCCCGACACCACGCCGGCCACGCCCGGCACCACGCCGGCCACGCCCGGCACCACGGAGGGGATGAGGACGATGACGACGACGTCGCTGCGGGGGGCGCGACGCGCGGCCCCCGCCCTCGTGCTCGCGGCCCTCGCCGCGCTCGTGTGCGCGCCCGCGGCCGCGTGGCCCGGCCCGCCCGGGGCCGTGCCCGGGACCCCGCCCACCGGTGTGCCGACCGCCGCCGACGCGCCCGGCGACGGCGCCCCCTCCGACGACGCGGCCGCCCCGCCCGCGCAGACCACCTGGGCCCTACGCCCCGCCGGCGCCGAGGGCGCCGACGCGCGCGTCTCGCTGCGGCACGAGGTCGAGCCCGGCGGCGCGGTGTCCGACGTCGTCGCCCTCACGAACTTCAGCGCCCGCCCGGCGACCTTCGCCGTGTACGCGAGCGACGGCCTCATCACCGACGAGGGCCTCTTCGACCTCCTCGCCCCCGGCGACGCGCCCTCCGACGGCGGGGCGTGGATCGCCGTCGGGCCCGTGGAGGGCGCGACGGCCCGGCCCGACGGCGGGATCCTCCTCGACGTGCCCGCGGGCGAGACGGTGCTCGTCCCGGTGGAGATCCGGGTGCCCGCGAACGCGACGCCCGGCGACCACCCGGCGGGCGTCGTCGCCGAGCTGGTCCAGGGCGAGGGCGGCGGCGTGCAGCTCGCGGCGCGCGTCGGCGTCCGCGTGCACCTGCGGGTGGCCGGCGACGTCGTCGCGCGGCTCGAGCCGCAGCGCGTGACGGCGACGTACACGCCGTCGTGGAACCCGTTCGCGCCGGGCACCGTGACGGTGACCGTGGACGTCGCCAACGCGGGCAACGTCCGCGTGGGCGCGGACACCGCGGTGCGGGTCGAGGGCCCGTGGGGCGTCGCGTCGGCCGAGGCGCGGGTCGAGCAGCGCGAGGTGCTGCCCGGCCAGGCCGTGCCGACGACCGTCGAGATCCCCGTGGCGCCGCTGGTGCGCGCGTGGGGCGAGGTCGTCGTGACGCCGGGGGTCGTCGGCGAGGACGTCGTCGACGGCCCGCTGCAGGCCGGGTCCGCGTCGTTCGCCCTCTGGGTCGTGCCGTGGTCGCAGCTCGCGCTGCTCGCCGCGGTCGTGGGGCTGGTCCTGCTGGTCCGCGGCCTGCGCCGGCGCAGCGCCCGCATCGTCCAGGCGCGGATCGACGCGGCGGTCGCCGCGGCCACCGCCGCCGC
>JAAZAC010000184.1 GCA_012514545.1 Actinomycetales bacterium
CGCCACGACCACGGCCCGGGCGTCACCCCGGCCCGTCCGCGGCGAGGAGCGCCACCGGGAGCCGGTCGAGCAGCTCGGCGAGGCGGACGGGCCCGCCCGCCACCGCGCGGCCGGTCAGCTCGTCGCGCCACGAGCCCGGCGGGAGGACGACGGTGTGCTCGCCCCAGCCGCCGAGGCGCTCCAGCGAGAGCGCGAGCCGCGTGACGACCGTGACGGCCGCCGGCGTCCCGTCCGCGGTCCGCGCGAACGCGAGGGCGTTCCCGGTCGACGTCGGCACCGGCACGTAGCCGGCCCGCTCGCCGACGAACGCCTCCGGCCGGGCCCGCCGCAGCCGCAGCGCGCGCGAGGTGACGAGCAGCTTCTCCTCGGTCGGGGTCGCGCCCCCGAGGCGGTCGGCCGCGCCCGCCTCGTCGAGCCGGCGCAGGGCCGCCGCGAGGGCGGCCGTGTCGACCGGGCGGCGGTTGTCGGGGTCGACGAGGGCGACCGTGGGCACCTCCGTGCCCTGGTAGACGTCCGCCACCCCCGGGAGCGTCAGCTGGACGAGCTTGGTGCCGAGCACCGCCGCGCGGACCCCCGGCGCGGTCGCGCGCACCCACGCGGCGAACGCGTCGGCCACCGCGGGCTCGGCGAGTGCGGCCCGCGCCAGGTCGAGCACGGCGGCCTCGTACGCCTCGTCGACGGCGGTCCACGACGTGTGCGACTTCGCCTCGCGCATCGCCTTGGTCAGGTACGCGGCGAGGCGGTCGGCGTCGAGCGGCCCGTCCGGCGTCCACGTCCCGGCGAGCGTCTGCCACAGGAGGTTCTCCGTGCGGCCGTCGACGAGCGCCGACCGGTGCTCCGCCGTCGCCGCGCGCACCCGCTCGAGCAGCTCGGCCCACTCGAGGGGGAGCTCCGACAGCACGCCGAGGCGAGCGCGCACGTCCTCGCCGCGCTTGGTGTCGTGCGTGGAGAGCGTCGTCATCGCCAGCGGCGCGCGGTGCTGCGCCCGCGCCGCCCACGCGTGCAGCTCCTCCGGGCTGATCGCGAAGCGCTCCGGCGCGCCGCCCACCTCCGTGAGCGCGACGAGGTGCGTCCAGCGGTAGAACGCCGTGTCCTCGACGCCCTTGGCCATCACCGCGCCGCACGTCTGCTGGAAGCGCACGACGAGCTCGTCCCGCCGCGCCTCCCGCCGGCGGCCGGCCGAGCCGGACTCCCGCCCGAGGAGGAGGTCCGCGAGGAGGTCGAGCGTCTCGAGCCGGTCGCCCTCGAGCCGGGCCCGCGCCCGGGCGACGCACTCGGCGAAGGCGGCCGCGACGTCGGGCGGCACGGGCTCGCCGGGGACGACGTAGTACCGGTAGCGGTCCGCGGCGACGAGGAGCTCGACGAGGCAGTCGTGCAGCGAGCGGCGCGTGTGGTCGCGCAGCCGGACGTCGTCGCGGCAGATGTCGGCCGCCAGGTCCGCCAGGCGGGCCACCTCGGCGTAGAGCGGCCCGGTGACGACCTCTCGCTTCGCCTCCTCGACGAGCGCCGGCAGGGCGTCCGGGGCGTCGCCGGTGAGCCGGTGCAGCACAGCGCCGAGCTCGCTCGCCCCGCCCGGGTCGACGAAGACCTGGTTCACGCGCCACGCGGCCTCGTACCCCGTGGTGCCGGCGGTGGGCCAGTCCTCCGGGAGCTCCTCCGCGGGCGCGAGGATCTTCTCGACGACGACCCATGCGTCGCCCGTCGCCTCCGCCAGCCGCTCGAGGTAGCCGCGCGGGTCCGCGAGGCCGTCCGGGTGGTCGATCCGCAGCCCGTCCACCACGCCCGACCGCACGAGGCCGGCGACGAGCGCGTGGGTCGCGTCGAACACCTCCGGGTCCTCGACGCGGACCGCGGCCAGGGTGCCGACGTCGAAGAACCGCCGGTAGTTGAGCTCCTCGTTGGCCACCCGCCAGTACGCGAGGCGGTAGTGCTGCCGGTCGACGAGCTCCGCGAGCGGCAGGTCCTCGGTGCCGGGGCGCACCGGGAACACGTGGTCGTGGTAGCGCAGCACGGTCTGGGGACCGGGCAGGCCGGGGATCTCGGTGGTCGTCAGCTCGATCTCGCCGGCCGCGAGCACGGTCCCCACGCGCGCGCCCAGCACTGGCATGAGCAGGGCGCCGTCGCCGGCGGACCAGTCGACGTCGAACCACGCGGCGTACGGCGACGCCGGCCCGTGCGTGAGCACGGACCACAGGGCCTTGTTGTGCCAGGCGGGCGTCGGGACCGCCATGTGGTTGGGCACGACGTCGAGGACCAGCCCGAGGCCCGCGGCGCGCGCGGCCGCGGCGAGCCGCTCGAAGCCCGCCCGCCCGCCGAGGACCGGGGAGATCTCGTCGTGGTCGACGACGTCGTACCCGTGCGTCGAGCCCGGCGCGGCGCGCAGCACGGGGGAGAGGTAGAGGTGGGTCACGCCCAGGTCGGCGAGGTACGGGACCAGGGCGGCGGCGTCGTCGAAGGTCAGGTCCGGGCCCAGCTGGAGCCGGTACGTCGAGACGGGCACGGGCCGACCCGGGCCGGGGCGGCGGCGGGTCGGGCTCGTGCGGGTGTCGGCGCTCATGCGCCCGACGACGGCGGCCGGCTGAGGACGAGCGTGCTGCGGCCGGTGATCGCCAGGGAGTCGCCGGCCTTGACCACCGCCCCGGGCGCGAGCGTGCCGTCGGTGTCGAGCACGCACGTCCAGGCGGCGCCGAACTCGGCGGGCGGGATCGTGAAGACCACGGTGTTCGGCGCGGCGTTGAGGAGGATGAGGAACGAGTCGTCGACCACCGGCTGGCCGCGGGGGTCGGGCTCCGTGATCGCCTCGCCGTTGAGGAAGACCTGCACGGCCTTGGCGAAGCTCTCCTGCCAGTCGGCGCTCGTCATGTGCTCGCCGCCGGTGCTGAACCACGCGATGTCGCCGAGCTCGGACTCCCCGCCGTGGTCGGGGCTCCCGGCGAAGAATCGGCGGCGGCGCAGCACGGGGTGGTCCCGGCGCAGGTGGACGAGCGTCCGCGTGAACTCCAGGAGCTCGGCGCGGTGCTCGTCGAGGTCCCAGTCGATCCAGGTCAGCTCGTTGTCCTGGCAGTACGCGTTGTTGTTGCCCAGCTGCGTGCGGCCGAGCTCGTCGCCGTGGCTGATCATCGGCACGCCCTGCGAGAGCAGGAGGGTGGCGAGGAAGTTGCGCTGCTGGCGGCGCCGCAGGGCGTTGACCTCCTCGTCGTCGGTGGGGCCCTCGACGCCGCAGTTCCACGAGCGGTTGTGGCTCTCGCCGTCGGCG
>JAAZAC010000185.1 GCA_012514545.1 Actinomycetales bacterium
CTACGTCACGCACGACCAGACCGAGGCCATGACGATGGGCGACCGGATCGCCGTGCTCAAGGACGGCGTCCTCCAGCAGGTCGGTGACCCGCGTGAGCTCTACGACACGCCGAACAACGTGTTCGTCGCCGGCTTCATCGGCTCGCCGGCCATGAACATCGGCTCGTTCCAGGTCGTCGAGGGCGGCGCCCAGCTGGCCAACACCCGCATCCCGCTGCCGCGCGAGGTCCTCTCCAAGATCGTCCCCGAGGACCGCGGCCACGTCACGATCGGGTTCCGTCCCGAGGCGCTCGACGTCGTCACCCAGGCCCACGAGGGCGCGATCCCGATCAAGGTCGTGCTCGTCGAGGAGCTCGGCGCCGACGCCCTCGCCTACGGCGAGCTCGTGATGGCCGGCGCGGCCGCCCGCGAGATCCACTCCGGCGCGGGCGAGGCGCAGATCATCGTGCGCGTCGACCCGCGGACGCCGCCGCGCAAGGGCGACACGATCTGGGTGGCGATCAAGCCCGGTGAGCTGCACGCCTTCTCCGCCTCCACGGGCGACCGGCTGAACTGATCCCCGGACGACGCGAGGGCGGGACGGCGCAGGCCGTCCCGCCCTCGTGCTTGGAGGGCCGATGACCGTCCCGATCACCGGGTCCCTGCAGATCACCGCGGCCGCGCCCGACCCGGCGCTGCTCGACCTGCCCTGGCACATCCCGCTCGAGGAGTGGCCGGCGGAGAACCTCGCCGCGCTCCCCCGCGGCATCAGCCGGCACGTCGTGCGGTTCGTCAAGCTCTCCGGGCGCGTCATCGCGGTCAAGGAGATCGGCGAGTCCGTCGCGTACAAGGAGTACGAGCTGCTCCGGGCGCTGCGGCGCCTCGGCACGCCCAGCGTGGAGCCCGTCGGCGTCATCGACGGACGCTCGACGCCCGAGGGCGAGCGGCTGGAGACGGTGCTGGTCACCCAGCACCTGCAGTACTCGCTGCCCTACCGCGCGCTGTTCAGCCAGCAGTCGCTGCAGCCGGACACGACGCGGCGGCTCATCGACGCGCTGACGGTGCTCCTCGTGCGCCTGCACCTCGCGGGCTTCTACTGGGGCGACGTGTCGCTGTCGAACACCCTGTTCCGGCGCGACGCGGGCGCGTTCGCCGCCTACCTCGTCGACGCCGAGACCGGCGAGCTGCACGACCGCCTCACGCCGGGCCAGCGCGCCTACGACATCGACGTGGCTCGGGTGAACATCATCGGCGAGCTCATGGACCTCGAGGCGGGCGACCTGCTCGAGCCGGGCGTGGACCCCATCGCGATCGGCGACCGGCTCGTCGAGCGCTACACCGAGCTCTGGGACGTCCTCACCGGCGAGGAGTCGTTCGGCACCGACGAGCGCTGGCGCGTCGCGGCCCGCATCGAGCGGCTCAACGAGCTGGGGTTCGACGTCGGCGAGCTCGCCATCACGACGGACGTCGACGGCACCACGGTGCGCATCCAGCCGAAGGTCGTGGACGCGGGGCACCACTCCCGCCGCCTGCTGCGGCTCACCGGCCTGGACGTGCAGGAGGAGCAGGCGCGGCGCCTCCTCAACGACCTCGACGCCTACCGCGCCGCGACCGACCGGCAGGGCGAGGACGAGGAGTTCGTCGCCCACGACTGGCTCAC
>JAAZAC010000186.1 GCA_012514545.1 Actinomycetales bacterium
CGGCGGCGAACAGGTCGGCGCGGTAGGCGATCGCCTCGGGGCCGATGTCGGTGCCGTAGCCGACGAGCTTGCCGTCGGGCGTGGTGGCCTGGCCGACCTTCCAGTCCTGCCAGCGGCCCTCGACGGAGTCGGAGGTCAGGTCCACGAACTGGTCCGCGTACTGCATGATCTCGGGCATCCAGTCGACCTCGACGCCGACGACGTCGGCGAGGCCGGAGCCCGCGGCGAGCGCGGTGTTGAACTGGTCGCGCGCCTCGTTCGAGGTGGCGAACTTGTTGTGCTCGATCGTGATGTTCGGGTGCAGCTCCATGTACTGGTCGAGCAGGGTGTCGTAGCCCCACTCGTTGAACGTGGAGATCGTCAGCGTGATCTCCTCGTCCGTCGTGCCGTCGTCGGCCCCGGTGCCGGGGTCCTCGGGGTCGTCGCCCGCGTTGCCCCCGCAGGCCGTGGCGAGGAGCGCCACGCTGGAGAGGCCGGCCACGAGCGCGAGCGCCCGCTTTCTCGTGTTGCGCACGTGAATGACTCCTTCGTCTCGTCGGACGGCACCTTGCCGGCCGCTTCGCCACCCGGCGGGGTGGCGCACTGCGCACGCCTGGGACCGGTCTCAGCCTCGGCCGAGCGATGCCCGTCCCTGTGATGGGACCGGTCTCAGGGCGATGGGCACACGGTCTCCGCTCCGACCGCGCGGTGTCAAACCCCGTGACCGAACTGTGACGTCGGGCCGCCGCTCGACGCGCGCTGCGCGCCCGCCCGGGTGATGCTCGACGGGTGACCACCGCCGACCGCCCCGTCCCCGTCGCGGCCGACGCGCCCGGCCCCGGCACCGCACCCGACGCCGCACCCGACGCGGCACCCGACGCCGCACCCGACGCCGCACCCGACGCCGCACCCGACGAGGGGAACGCCGCGCCCGAGGCCGGCGCCGACGTCGAGCTCACCGGCCCCTCCTGGCGGCAGGTGCTCCGCGCGACGGTGCGCGAGGTCCAGCGCGACAACGTCACCGACCTCGCGGCCGCCCTGACGTTCTTCGCCGTGCTCGCGCTGTTCCCGGCGGCCCTCGCGCTGGTCTCGGTGCTCGGGCTCTTCGGCGACCCGGAGACCGTCGTCGCGCGGGTGATGGACCTGGTGGACCGGGTGTCCGGCGGCCTCGAGCTCGGGCAGGTCGAGGCCGTGGTCGAGGAGCTCGCGCGGCAGGAGCGTGCGGGCCTCGCGCTGCTCGCGGGCCTCGTCGTGGCGCTGTGGTCGGCGTCCGGCTACGTCGCCGCGTTCTCGCGCGCGATGAACCGCGTCTACGAGACCGACGAGGGGCGGCCGTTCTGGAAGCTCCGGCCCGTCCTCCTGCTCGTCACCGCCGTCACCGTGCTGCTCGTCGCCGTCGCGCTCGCCGCGATGGTCCTGTCGGGGCCGGTCGCGCGCGCGGTGGGCGGCGCCGTCGGGCTGAGCGACGTCGCCGTGGCGGTGTGGGACGTGGCCAAGTGGCCCGTCGTGGTCCTCCTCGTCGCGCTCGTCATCGCGACCCTCTACCACTGGACGCCCAACGTGCGGCGGCCGCGGTTCCGCTGGATCAGCGTCGGGTCCGCCGTCGGGCTGGGCGCCTGGGCGTTGGGCACCGTCGGGTTCGGGCTCTACGTCGCGCACTTCGGCAGCTACCAGCGCACGTACGGCGCCCTCGCCGGCGTCGTCGTCTTCCTGCTCTGGCTGTGGATCACGAACATCGCGCTGCTCGTCGGCGCGGAGCTCGACGCCGAGCTCGAGCGCGCCCGGCAGCTCCAGCGCGGGATCCCCGCCGAGGAGGAGATCCAGCTGCCGCCGCGGGACGCGCGGGCGAGCGTCCGGCGCCGCGCGAAGGAGGAGCAGGACGTGGCGGCGCGCCGCGCGCTCCGGCTGTCGCGGGGCCGCTCGGCCATCTGACCGCTCACCCGCACGGGTGACCGTGCAAAAGGGCCTTGGTCCCACGAAGACCCGTCGAAGCCCGTCAATACTGCTGACATGGGTGACCACCAGCTCCGGGTGATGAGGGTCCTGGCGTGCGAGAGCCGCATGCAGATCCTCCAGCTCCTCCAGGAACGTCAGCGGGCCTTGCCCGTCGACGAGGTGGCCGCCGCCGTCGGGCTGCACGTCAACACGACGCGGGAGCACCTCGACCGCCTCGTCGCGAGCGGGTTCGTGGAGCGCTCCACCGAGCACCGCACGACGCGCGGTCGCCCGCGGATGCTCTACCGGTCGATCGACTCCGCCGCCGTCGCGGCCATCGACTCCAAGGCCCGCGCCCACCTCGTGTCGCTGCTGCTCGAGGGCTACGGCCAGCCGATGGAGTCGCCCGTGACCGCCGCCGAGATGGCCGGCGTCGCCTGGGCCGCCGAGCTCGGCTGCCCCGGCTCGGAGGCGTCCGGCGACCCCGAGCGCGACTACGCCGCGCAGGTCGACGCGCTCGTGCGGCACCTCGAGGAGCTCGGCTTCGAGCCGGAGCGGCTGGACGACGACGAGGTCCTCGCGCTGCACCACTGCCCGTTCGCGGACATCTCGAGCGACCGCCGCGGCGTCATCTGCGGCGCGCACCTCGGCCTCGTCCGCGGGATCCTCGAGCGGCACCAGGGGCCCCTGAAGGTGGAGGCCCTGGCGCCGCGCGGCGAGGGCACGGCGTGCACGCTGCGGCTGCGCCGCGAGGAGGCCGTCGCGGAGGCGGGCTCCGAGCTCGTCGACGCCTGACGGGCGTCCCCCGACCGTCCCGGTTCGACAGCGCCGTCGCCCGGGACCACCCTGAGGCGATGGCGGACGGGCGGGCGAGCGAGGCGGCGCTGCTGACGTTCGGCCACGGCACCGCGACCGAGGACGAGATCGTCGCGCTCCTGCGCGGCGCGCGCGTGGCGTCCGTCGTCGACGTCCGGCGGTTCCCGGGCAGCCGCGCCCACCCGCACGTCGCCCGGGACGAGCTGTCCCGGTGGCTGCCCGACGCCGGCGTCGCGTACCGCTGGGAGCCACGCCTCGGCGGGCGCCGCGCGCGGTCGGCGGAGGCCGGGGAGCGCGACGCCTGGTGGCAGGTCGCCGCGTTCCGCGCGTACGCGGCGCACACGCGGACAGCGGAGTTCGCGGCGGCGCTCGACGAGCTGGTCGCCGAGGCGCGGGCGCGGCGCACCGCGGTGCTGTGCAGCGAGTCCCTCTGGTGGCGGTGCCACCGCCGGATCGTCGCCGACGCCGTCGTCCTCCTCGGCGGGCTCGCGGTGGCCCACCTGGGGCACGACGGGCGGCTGGTGCCCCACGTCCCGTCCGCGGGCGCCCGCGTCGCCCCCGACGGCCTCGAGTACCCCGCCGACGCCGGCCCGGAGCCCCCGCCCGCCGAGGCGCCCTGAGGGCGGCCGCCGCCGAGGCGCGGCGAGCGCCGGGGAGCCGCCGCGGTCGCTCAGGCCCGCGCGCCCTGCCCCGGCGACGACCGCCGCGCCGCCCGCGCGCTCGACCGGGCCACGACCTTCGGCAGCGCGAACCACGCGCCGACGAGCAGCAGGAGGAGGCCGCCGGAGGCGACGAGCGCCGTCGTCCGCGTGGCGACGACGTCGAACACGAGGAGCACGACGCCCGAGACGACGAGGGCCAGGCACACGAGGCCGATCCGCAGGAGCCGGTCCGCCTCGGTGACGAGCGCCGACTTCGCGCCGCGCCGGAACAGCATCCGGTGCAGGCTCACGGGCGCGACCATGAGGCCCGTCGTCACCGCCGCCAGCAGCACCAGGACGAGGTAGACCACGCGCTGCGTCGCGGTGAGGTCCGCGAAGCGCGACTGGAAGGGCACCGTCAGCAGGAAGCCGGTGAGGATCTGGATCCCGGTCTGCGTGACCCGCAGCTCCTGGAGGATCTCGTTCCAGTTGCGGTCGAGCCGCTCGGTGGGCGTCTCGTGCCGGTCGCCCCCGAGGGCCGCGTCGTCGCGCGCGTCCATGGGCGCCATCGTCCGCCGCGCCGGGCGGGGGCGCCAGGGCTGGGCGCGGGCGCGCACGGGGCTCCCGGGCCCGGCGCGGTGCGCGCCTGCGCGCCGGGCCGAGGGCAGCGCCCCCGCCCACGAGGGTGTGGGCGGGGGCGGGTGCGGTGGCGTCTCACCCGCACAAGGTGTGGCGCGCACCCGCGGCCCCGCAGGGGCCGGTCACCGCTCTCGCGGCGACGGTGACGTTGTGACCGAACCGTAACCCGCCCTTGACCCTCCTGCACCCGGCGATCCCTGGGGAGTTCTCGTCACCCGTTCGGGCGGCGTGTTACGGCCGTGAGAACCGGCGCGGGTGACCAGCACCTTCTCGCCACCCGGACGCGAACGATCTCGGCATCCGGGACGGCGCACCGGCCGTCATCCGGCCGTGCGGGCGGCGCCGCGTCCACGATGCGAGATGCGACCGCCTCCTGAGCACGGAGACCCCGGGGTCCGCCGATCGGGACCGCGCGCGCAGGGGGAGCGTTCCCATTCCGCTCTTGACCGGGACAGACGACGGGTCCCATGCTGGGCCGAACGGGTGGTGTCGCCGGTCGCCGCCCGGTCCGCCGGTCGGCGACGGCGCCGACCCGATGACAGGGGGAAGTCCATGAGATCAGCCATGCTCCACCGGCGGGCGGCCGTCGCCACCCTGGCCGCCTCCGCCGTCGTGCTGGGGATCGCGTCGGCGGCCGC
>JAAZAC010000187.1 GCA_012514545.1 Actinomycetales bacterium
AGGCGACCTCGCACGCGAGCACCGCGGCGGCCAGGAGCAGGCCGACCGGGTCGACGGCCGCCGCGCCGAGCGGGTCCTGCACGACGACGACGCCGGCGCTCGCCGCGGCGGCGCCCGCCAGGACCCGAGGCCGCGGGCGGGGCAGCCGGCCGGCGCGGGGCGCGCCGAGCACGGCGAGGAGCACGGGGGAGGCGCCGACGACGGCGCCGACGACCGCGGGCTCGACGCGGCGGCCGGCCGCGACGAGCAGGACGTTGAACCCCGCGCTGCCCGTCGCGGCGGCGAGTGCGATGCGGACCCACTGCGCGCGCGTGGGGCGCACGCGCCCGCCGGGCTCGAGGCGGGGCAGGAGCGCGGCGAGGACGGCGGCCGCGACCGCGTACCGCGCGGCCTGGGCCGCGAGGGCCGGGAGGTCGGCGACCAGGGGCGTCACGGCGATGCTCGCGCCCACGCAGGACGCGGCGACGAGGCAGCTGAGCACGGCGGGGCGGTCGGTCACGCGGCGACGCTAGGGGCGCCGCTGGACCACTGGACAGGGCCAGTGCCCGCACACTTCACTGGGCCAGTGCGGATCGACGCGGAGGCCCTCGCGGTGCACCTCGCCGGCCCGGTCCCGCCGTCGGGCCGGACGGCCTGGCTGCGGGCGGGGCTGCGCCGCGCCGTCGTCGACGGCGCGCTCCCGCCGGGCACGACGCTGCCCGGCGCGCGGGCGCTCGCGGCGCGGCTCGGCGTCGCCCGGGGCACCGTCGTCGAGGCCGTGCAGCAGCTCGTCGACGAGGGCTACCTCACGGCACGTCCGCGCTCCGGCGTCGTCGTCTCGTGGCAGCCACTCGCGCGCGGCCCGGCGCCCGCCGCGCCCGTCCCGCGCGTGCCCAGCCCCGGGCAGCCCGACGGCGCGCTCTACCCCCGGGCGGCCTGGGCGCGGCTCGTGCGGGGCGTGCTGGCCCGCGTCCCGGGCGACGACCTCGGCTACCCGCCGCCCGCCGGGCACCCCGAGCTGCGCGCGGCGCTCGCGGACCACCTGCGGCGCACGCGCGGCGCGGACGTCGACCCGGACGACGTGGTCGTCGTGGCGGGCGTCGCCCAGGTGGGGGCCCTGCTCGTCGCGGCCGGGCTGCGCCGCTGGGCCGTCGAGCGGCCGGGCTCGCCGGGGCAGGGCGCGCAGCTGCGGCGGCTCGGCGCGCACGTCGTCGAGGCCCCCGTGGACGACCGGGGGCTCGTCGCGGCGGCGCTGGACGACGGCGGGGCGCTCGACGCCGTCGTCGTCACCGCGGCGCACCAGTACCCGACGGGCTGCGTGCTGGCGCCCGAGCGCCGCCAGGACCTCGTCCGGCGGGCGCGGGCGGGCGGGTTCGTCGTCGTCGAGGACGACTACGACGCCGAGCTCCGCTACGACCGCGACCCCGTGGGCGTGGTCCAGGCGCTCGCCCCCGACGTCGTCGTCCTCGCCGGCTCGGTGTCGAAGACGCTCGCGCCGGCGCTGCGCCTCGGCTGGATGGTCGCCCCGCCCCGCCTGCGGGCGGCCGTGGTCGCGGCGAAGCACACCGCCGACCTCGGCTCGCCCGTGGTCGACCAGCTCGCGCTGGCCGGGATGCTGACGTCGGGCGCGTACCTGCGGCACGTCCGGCGGGTCCGGTCCGCGTACCGCGCGCGCCGCGACGCGCTGCTCGAGGCGCTCGCGCGGCGCGCGCCCGGGGTCACCGTGACCGGGGTGTCCGCCGGTCTGCACGTGTACCTCGCCGGGCTGGGCGCGCCGGCGGCGCGGCGCGCGCACGCCGCGCTGGAGCGCCTCGGCGTCGCGGCCCAGGTGGTCCCGGGCGGGCCGGTGCACCTGCCGGGCGACGGGCTGGTGCTCGGCTTCGCGTCCCTGCGGGACGCCGCGGCCGCGGACGCCGCCGCGCGCGCCGTCGCCGACGCGCTCGGCTGACCCCGCCGCCCGGGGATCAGCGACCAGGCTCCGGTCCCGCCGCCGGCACCACCCGGAAGACCGGCACCGTCCCGGCCAGCCGGCGCAGCTCGGCGTCCGACGCGCCCGGCCCCACGCCGAGGTGCGGTCGCGCCCCGGGGGCGACGGCGACGTACCGGCGCAGCACGGGCACCTGCGCGTCGGCGGGCACCGGCTCGAGCACGACGTCGCGCCGCCTGCCGCGCCGGTGCAGCACGGCGCGCCCGCCCGCCGCGGCGACGTCGCGCACCCAGCCCGCGCCGGGGCCCAGCATCGACACGAGGTACTCGCCGTCGCCGACGTCGGCGACGGCCAGCGGCACCGAGCGCGCCCGGCCGGAGGCGCGGCCCCGCACCTCGAGGACGGCGGCCTGGGGGAGCCGGGCCGGGCCGCGCGCGAACCACCACGCGTCCACGCGGTTCCAGGCCCGCATGAGCCGGCCCGGGCGGCCGCCGCGGTAGAGGCGGCGCTTGAGGCGGGCGCCGATCACCGCCGCCGCCAGAGCAGCGTCACCGCGACCAGCCCGACGGCGCAGGGCAGGAGCTGCGCCCAGCCGAGCGCGGGTGCCAGGCCGACGTCGCCGGAGGTGTCGCGGACGGTCAGCCCCGCCAGCGCCACGGCGACGGCGAGGACGAGCGCGGCCGTGCCCGCGTACGGCGCCCAGGCCCGGCCGCGCCGCGCCGCGCGGGCCACGACCACCCAGGTCACCGCGCCCAGCACGCCGACGCTCGTGAGGATCGCCAGGTAGGCGGCGACCGCGGCGTCGACCTCCGCGGCGCCGAGGGCGGGGTAGGAGGCGGCGACGTGGCCGGCCAGCACCCGCGTGGTGGCGGCGTCGAGCCAGGCGTACGCGGTCACGAGCGCGGTCGCCGCGAGCCCGGCCCACAGGACGGGGACGGCAGCGCGCGGGGTGGGGTGCAGGGTCTCGGACACGACCTCTCCCTCGTTTTGGAAAGCAACTATCAGAAAGACTGTCACTCGCTCACCCGGCCCGTGTCAAGCGGTGCAGAGAGTCACTGTCAGGGTGCGTTACGCTCTCCGCATGGCAGGCCTGCGCGAGCAGTGGCGCCGCACCGCGATCCGCACGATCCAGGAGCGCGCGCTCGACCTCTTCGACGAGCGCGGCTTCGGCGCGGTCACGATCGAGGAGGTCGCGGCGGCTGCCGGGGTGTCGGCCTCGTCCGTCTACCGGTACTTCGGCACCAAGGAGGGGCTCGTCGTCGCCGACGAGTTCGACACCCTGAGCACCGACGCGATCGCCGAGCTGCTCGACCCCGCGGACCCGGTCGGCAGCCTCGTCGAGGTCGTGCGCCGCTACGAGGCGGTGCAGGACGGGCCGGACGGGCCGGGCGACGGACTCGGCGACCGCGCGGGCGACGGGTCGCGCACCGCGGGCCCGTGGCGCCGCGTGCGCTACTTCTTCACCGAGCCCTCCGTGCGCGCGGCGGCGCTCGCGACCCTGGACCGCGCGGCCGCCCGCGTCGCGCCGCTGCTCGAGCGCGACGGCGGCCCCGGACCCGCCCAGGCGCGCGTCCTGGCGCACGCGCTCGCCTTCGGCTACTTCGCCGCGCTCGAGACCTGGCACGACGACGGCGGCACGCGGCCCATCGCCGAGTACGTCGCCGAGGGCCTGGCGCCGCTGCGCCGGGTCTGGTCGGCCTAGGGGCGCGGCCCGCCCCCTGGGCCGGCTCAGTGGCGCCGGGAGAGCACCTTGGCCGGCGCGTCGGCCAGCTCGTGCACGACGACGTACTGCCGGCCGGCGCGGATCGCCGTCACCAGGGACTCGACGCAGCGCAGCTGCGTGCACAGCTTCGGGTCGTGGCTCGCGTAGGCGAGGATCGCCTTCGCCTTGAGCCCGAGCCAGCGGCCGTTGACGTTCGCGGGCTGCGTCCAGCTCGGGTAGCCCGCGTACGCGAGGACCTCGGGACCGGCGTCGGCGTGCGCGACCGCCGAACGCGCCAGGAAGGCCGCCGCCGTGTGGTCCGCGTTGTCGCCCTCGCGGAAGCCGATCGTCCAGTCCTGCGCGCGCACGACGGTCGGGCGGAAGTCGTCGACGAGCGCGGTGAGGGTGCGGCGCAGGGAGGGCAGGTCGTACGTCGCGGACCCGTCGACGGCGGTGATCGTCTCGATCTCGCCGAGCCAGAGCCGGCGCAGGCTCTCGTGGCCGTGGACGGCGTTGCCGGTGCCCCGGCGGTTCCCGTCGGGCAGGTGGAGGAAGACGAGCGAGATGCCGGGCGCGGCCGTCAGCGTCGTCGTGGCGATCGTGCGGCCCTCCGCGACGACGGCGCCGTCCCGCCACTCGTCGTCGACGCCGGCCATCGTGGCGTACGCGGCGCGGATGCCGTCCTCCCGCGCGCGCCAGTACGTCTCGTCGCGCGCGGCGTCGCCGGTGGTGAGGTAGATCGTCCGCACGCACGCGCCCGCCTCGATGTCGCGCACGATGTCGGGGTTCATGAAGAGCAGGTCGTCGTCGGGGTGGGCGACCACCTGCAGCGACCGCGCCGCGCACGTGGCGGGCGTCGTCGCGACGGGGACGGCCGTGGCCCGCATCGCGGGCAGGAGGAGGGTCAGCGCCGTCGCCCCCACCGGCACGGCACCGAGGACGAGCAGGGCGACGAGCACGGGCGCGAGCACCCGCCGCGCCCGCCGCACCCCGCGCAGCCGCGGGCGACTCACACGTGCCGACATCCTTCCTCCTCGCCCCTCGTGGCGCGCCGCGCGGGCGCGCGTCAGTGGACGGGCGCAGCGCGCGCCCGGGCGGGAGGGGCCGCGTCAGAGGATAGCGGCGCCGCGCGGCCGGACCTGGGACGTCTCGCCCTGGCCCGGCCGCCGCGCGGCGGCGCGTCGGCTCAGGCGCGGTCGCGGGCCTGGGCGGCGAGGGCCCGCCGCACGCCGTCCCGCTCCTCGACCACGAGGCGGCGCAGCGCCGGCGTCCGGTCGCCGAGCGCGGCGAGCCACGCGTCCGTGCGCGCGAGCACGTCCACGTCCGGGCTCCCGGCGAGCCGCGCCGGGTACAGCCCGACGACGATGTTCTGCGCCATCTCGTTCGTCCGCTCCGCCCACACCCGCTCGAGCGCGGCGAAGTACGGCTCGACGTACGGCGCGAGGAGGGCGGTGTCGTGCACGCGGCCGAAGCCGGCGATGGTCGCCGTCTGGATCGCGTTGGTGACGGCGTCCTCGTCGACGACGGCGCGCCACGCCGCGGCCTTCGCCTCCGGCGTCGGGATCGCGGCCCGGGCGGCGGCGGCCTTCCGCTCGCCCGACGCCGTGGCGTCGCGCGCGAGCTCGGCGTCGATCTCCGCCTCGCCGGCGCGGCCGCCCGCGACGAGCGCGACGAGCAGGTCCCAGCGCAGGTCGGTGTCGACCTCGAGGCCGGGCAGCGGGGCCGAGCCGTCGAGCAGCCCGGCGACCGCGTCGAGGTGCGCGGGGCTCGTCGAGCGCGCGGCGGCGACGCGGGTGAGCTGGAGCTGGGCGTCGCTGCCCGGCTCGGCGGCGCGGGCGAGGTCCCAGAGCCGGTCGGCGGCCCACGCGTACGTCTCCGCGCGGTGCTCGGGCGCCACGTAGAGGTCGAGCGCGCTGACGAGCTGGCGCAGCAGCGTCTGCACCACCGAGGAGTCCGTCTCGTGCGCGATGTTGCCGAGCACGAGGCGGGCGAAGTCGCGGGCGCCCCACTCGCCGTCGCGCGTCATGTCCCACGCGGCGCCCCACACGAGGGAGCGGGGCAGGGAGTCGGCGAAGCCGTGGAGGTGCTCGGTCGCGGTGGCGAGCGAGGCCTCGTCGAGGCGGACCTTGGCGTAGGCGAGGTCGTCGTCGTTGACGAGGACGAGCGCCGGCCGCGGGCGGCCCACCAGCTCGGGCACCGGGGTGGCCGCGCCGTCCACGTCGAGCTCGACCCGCGCCACGCGCTCGAGGCGGGCGGCCCCGTCGGGCCCGGGGACGACGTCGTATCCGCCGACGGCGAGGCGGTGCGGCCGCTGGACGGGGTGCTCGGCGGGCACCTCCTGGCGTACCTCGAACGCGGTGATCACGCCGTCGGCGTCCGTCTCGACGTGCGGCCGCAGCAGGGTGACGCCCGCCCGCTCGAGCCACAGCGACGACCAGGACCGCAGGTCGCGCCCGCTCGTCGCCTCGAGCTCGCGCAGGAGGTCGGCGAGCTCGGTGTTGCCCCAGGCGTGCCGCGCGAAGTACGCGCGGACCCCGGCGAAGAAGGCGTCCCGGCCCACCCACGCGACGAGCTGCTTGAGCACCGAGGCGCCCTTGGCGTAGGTGATC
>JAAZAC010000188.1 GCA_012514545.1 Actinomycetales bacterium
ACGCCCGGCCCGGCGATGAGCTTCTTGACCTGCTTCTGGCTCTTCCCGCAGAAGGAGCACTTGAGCAGGTCGGCGCCGTCACCGATACGTGCCACCGCGTCGCTCCTCCCTGTGGCGCCGCCGGAGGCGCCCCGTCAGTCCATTGCACACCACGCCGCGCCCCGTGTCAGCCCGCCCGCCCCCCGGCGTGTTGCCGTGGCGTCCCCCGAGGGATCGGCCGGACGGGCGGGTGTCTTGAGGCGCGGGCACGCTACGCCGAGGGGACGAGCGTGCCCTTGCGGCTGGCGAGCACCTGGTCGACCAGCCCGTACTCCTTCGCCTGCTCGGCGGTGAGGATCTTGTCGCGCTCGATGTCGGAGCGGACGCGGTCGACGGTCTGGCCGCTGTGCCGCGCGATGGTCTCCTCGAGCCACTCCCGCATGCGGATGAGCTCCGCGGCGTGGATCTCGATGTCGGAGGCCTGCGCGTAGCCGCCGCCCTCGATCGCCGGCTGGTGGATGAGCACGCGGGCGTTCGGCAGCGCGAGCCGCTTGCCGGGCGCGCCGGCCGCGAGCAGCACCGCCGCCGCCGACGCGGCCTGGCCGAGGCACACCGTCTGGATCTGCGGCTTGATGTACTGCATCGTGTCGTAGATCGCCGTCAGCGCCGTGAACGAGCCGCCGGGCGAGTTGATGTACAGGGTGATGTCCCGGTCCGGGTCCTGGCTCTCGAGGACGAGGAGCTGGGCCATGACGTCGTCGGCCGAGGCGTCGTCCACCTGCACGCCGAGGAAGATGATCCGGTCCTCGAACAGCTTGGTGTACGGGTCCTGGCGCTTGAAGCCGTAGGCGGTGCGCTCCTCGAACTGGGGCAGCACGTAGCGGGAGGACGGCGCGCCGTACGGCAGGCCGACGCCGCCCGGTCGGGCGAGGCCCTCGGGGGTGAACGGGTGCTGGCTCACGGGATGCTCCTTGCTGCTGGCAGGGTCGGCGGGGTCGTCGGGGCGCCGGTCAGGACGCCGTCGTGCCGCCGCCGCCGCTGACCGAGCCGGCGTGCGTGACGACGTGGTCGATGAAGCCGTACTCCAGGGCCTCCTGCGCGGTGAACCACCGGTCGCGGTCGGAGTCGGCGATGACCTGCTCGACGGTCTTGCCCGTCTGGGCGGCGGTCAGCTCGGCGAGCACCTGCTTCATGTGCAGGATGAGCTGGGCGTTGATCCGCACGTCGGTCGCGGTGCCGCCGATGCCGCCGGACGGCTGGTGCATCATCACGCGGGCGTGGGGGGTCGCGTAGCGCTTGCCCTTCGCGCCCGAGGAGAGCAGGAACTGGCCCATCGAGGCGGCCATGCCGACCGCGACGGTCGCCACGTCCGGCTGGATGTACTGCATGGTGTCGTAGATCGCCATGCCGGCCGTGATCGAGCCGCCCGGGGAGTTGATGTAGAGGTAGATGTCCTTGTCGGGGTCCTCGGCGGCGAGGAGCATCATCTGCGCGCAGATCGCGTTCGCGTTCTCGTCCCGCACCTCGGTGCCCAGCCAGATGATGCGCTCGCGCAGCAGCCGGTTGTAGATGTGGTCCTGCAGGCCGAGGTTCGGACCGTCACCGCGCGCGTCCTGCGGCATGAAGCTCTCGTTCACGACTCTCCCTCGCCTCGTGGGGTCGGCGGTCCGCGCCGCCGTGATCGACCCTAACGCCCGGCACGACGGCGGACCGTCCCGCGCGGGGCCGTTTTCGCTGACGGCGCACGGGGCGCCGCGGTCGGGCGAGCGGAGCGGTCAGGAGCGGTCGGCGTCGGCCGTCTCGGCGGCGGGGGCGGCGTCCTCGGCCGCTCCCTCGGACTCGCCGGTCTCGCCCTCGGCGGGACCGATGTACGCGGAGAGGTCCACCTCGGCGCCGCTCGGGTCGACGACGCGCACCGAGCGCAGCGCGACGGCCATGGCCTTCGAGCGCGCCACCTCGCCGACCATCGCGGGGATCTGGCCCTGCCGGTCGACGGTCTGCACGAACGTCGTCGGGTCCATGCCGTACTGCGCGGCCGCGTTGACCATGAAGTCGAGCAGCTCCTCCTGGCTCACCTGGACGGCGAGCTGCTCGGCGAGCGTGTCGAGCAGGATCCGGTCGACGAGCTCGGCGCGGGTCTGCTCGGTGACCTCGGCGCGGTGGTTCTCGTCCTCGAGGCGGCCCTCGGACTCGAGGTGACGGTGCACCTCGGCCTGCACGACGCCGTCGGGCACGGGGACCTCGACCGCCTCCCGCAGCGCGGCGAGCAGCCCCTCGCGCGCCTGCACGGCGCGGTTCGCGTCCTTGATCCGGGCGACCTGCGCGCGCAGGTCCTCGCGGAGCTCGGCGAGCGTGTCGAACTCGCTCGCGAGCTGGGCGAAGTCGTCGTCGGCGGCCGGCAGGTCGCGCTCCTTGACCGACGTCGCGGTCACGGTGACGAGCGCGCGCTCCCCGGCGCGGTCGCCACCCGCCAGGGGCGCCTCGAACGTCGTCGTCTCGCCCGCGGACAGCCCGGTGAGCGCCTCGTCGAGGCCCTCGAGCATGGTGCCGGAGCCGACCTGGTAGGAGACGCCGCTGACCGAGTCGATCTCCTCCTCGCCGATGGTGGCGCGCAGGTCGAGGACGACGAAGTCGCCCTCGGCGGCGGGCCGGTCGACGCCGACGAGCGTGCCGAACCGCTCGCGCAGCGCGTCGAGGCGGGCGTCGACGTCCTCCTCCGTGACCTCGACGGCGTCGACCGTGACCGTGAGCGAGGCGAGGTCGGGCAGCGTGACATCCGGGCGCACGTCCACCTGCGCGGTGAAGGTCATGCCGCCGTCGGGCTGGGTCAGCGCCGGGAGCTCGGTGACCTCGATGTCGGGCTGGCCGAGGGGCCGGATGCCCGACTCGGCGACGGCCTGGCTGTAGAAGCCGGGCAGCCCGTCGTTGACCGCGTGCTCGATGATCGCCGCCCGGCCGACCCGCTGGTCGAGGATGCGCGGCGGCACCTTGCCCTTGCGGAAGCCCGGGATCTGCACCTCGGCGCCGATGTGCTGGTACGCGTGGTCGATGGCGGGCTTCAGCTCGTCGCCCGACACCTCGACCGTCAGCTTGACGGTGGTGGCGTCCAGGTTCTCGACGGCGCTCTTCACAGCAGGTCTCCAGGGATCGTGGCGGTGGGGCGGCGGGAGTCGGCCGCGTCGCCCGCGGCGCGCGCGCCGTCGGCCGATCCTACGGCACCGTGCGGGGACCGGCGGACCCGGGTCGGGCTGGTGGGACTCGAACCCACGACCCCCGCGTCCCAAACGCGGTGCGCTACCAGCCTGCGCCACAGCCCGTCGGGCGCAGCCTACCGGCGGGGCCGCGCCCGGTCGTGGCCGGCCGATCCCGGCCCGCCGCCCGACGTCGGTACCCTGGGTGGGCCGTCCCGGGAAGGGACGACGCGGGCGTAGCTCAATGGCAGAGCTCCAGCCTTCCAAGCTGGTGGTGCGGGTTCGATTCCCGTCGCCCGCTCCCGTGCGCGCCGGCCGCCCGGCGGGCGCGCGGGCGGACCGACCGTTGCGGACGGGGTCGCCGTGCGGCTACCGTCGTCGCGTCCAGCGCTGAGGGAGGGGCCATGCCGGTGCACGCACCCGCCGCCTCTCCGCGTGCCTGCCTGCGCTGCTGCTGCTGTCTGTAGAGCGCTGGCCCTCCCGCGGCCGCGTCCGGCCGCCCCGTTGACGCCAGCGCTCGCCTCCGCCCCCTCCGCCGCCCGCCGGCGGAATTCCGCTGCCCTGCGCGCGGTTGGCGCCAGCGGCGACCCGACCCCCTGAGAAAGAGGAACCATGGCCCGCATCTACGACGACGTGACCCAGCTCATCGGCAACACGCCCCTCGTCCGCCTCAACCGGCTGACGGAGGGGGCGGGCGCCACCGTCGCGGCGAAGCTGGAGTTCTACAACCCCGCGTCCTCCGTCAAGGACCGGATCGGCGTCTCGATCGTCGACGCCGCGGAGCGCTCGGGCGAGCTCCCGCCGGGCGGGACGATCGTCGAGGCCACGAGCGGCAACACCGGCATCGCGCTCGCGATGGTCGGCGCGGCACGCGGGTACACGGTCGTGCTGACGATGCCGGAGTCGGCCTCCAAGGAGCGCCGCGCCCTGCTGCGGGCCTTCGGCGCCGAGCTCATCCTCACGCCGGCCGCCGAGGGCATGAAGGGCGCCGTCGCCCGCGCCGAGGCGATCGCCGCCGAGCGCGAGGGCGCCGTGCTCGCCCGCCAGTTCGCCAACGAGGCGAACCCCGCCATCCACCGCGAGACCACCGCCGAGGAGATCTGGGCGGACACCGACGGGGCCGTGGACGTCGTCGTCGCCGGCATCGGCACGGGCGGCACGATCACCGGCGTCGGGCAGGTGCTCAAGCAGCGCAAGCCGGGCGTGCAGATCGTCGGCGTCGAGCCGGCCGAGTCGCCCATCCTCAACGGCGGCCAGCCCGGCCCGCACAAGATCCAGGGCATCGGCGCGAACTTCGTGCCGGAGATCCTCGACCGGTCGGTCTACGACGAGATCGTCGACGTCGACGCCGAGACCGCGTTCGCCACGGCGCGCGACGCCGCCAGGCGCGAGGGACTGCTCGTCGGCATCTCGTCCGGCGCCGCGATCGCGGCGGCGCTCCAGGTGGCGCGCCGGCCGGAGAACGCGGGCAAGCTCGTCGTCGTGGTCGTGCCGTCGTTCGGCGAGCGCTACCTGTCGACGCCGCTCTACGCGGACCTCATGGACTGAGCGATGAGACGGGTGCAGCGCTTCCTCGCGGTGCTGCGCGAGGACCTGGAGGCGGCGCGCCAGCGCGACCCCGCCGCGCGGACGGCGCTCGAGGTCGCGCTCGGCTACCCGGGCGTGCACGCGGTGTGGGGGTACCGCGTCGCGCACCGGATGTGGCGGGAGCCGGCGCTCCGGCTCCCCGCCCGGCTGCTCTCGCAGCTCGTGCGGTTCCTCACGGGCATCGAGATCCACCCGGGCGCGCAGCTCGGCCGGCGCCTGTTCATCGACCACGGGATGGGCGTCGTCGTCGGGGAGACCGCGATGGTGGGCGACTACGTCGTCCTCTTCCACGGCTCGACGCTCGGCGGGAAGTCGATGAAGCGCGGCAAGCGCCACCCGACGCTCGGCGACAACGTCGTCGTGGGGGCGGGCGCGAAGATCCTCGGCCCCGTGTGGATCGGCGACGGCGCCCGGATCGGGGCGAACGCCGTCGTCGTCAAGGACGTCCCGGCGGGCGCGGTGGCGGTCGGGGTGCCGGCGGTGGTCCGCCAGGCGCCGCAGCCGGCCGAGGCCGTGTGGGCCGAGGACCCCGCGATGTACATCTGAGCGACGCACGCCCGAGCAGGTCGACCGTCTCCTCTCCGCGGCCGGGGCGCCACGGCGCCCCGGCCGCGGCGCCCCGCCGCTGCAAGGCCCGTCGGCGCGGGGCCGCCGTCCGGGCGCGACGCGCGGCGTCCCGACCAGGCAAGTTGTTATAGTTGTCATCGAACAACTATCCTGGCGGTGTGCTCATCCGACTCGACCCCGCGGCGCCCGAGCCGATCTACGCCCAGATCGCGGCGCAGGTCCGGTCGGCCGCCGCGCGCGGCGAGCTCGAGCCGGGCGAGCGCCTGCCCGCCGCGCGTGACCTCGCCGAGTCGCTGCAGGTCAACCTGCACACGGTGCTGCGCGCGTACCAGGAGCTGCGCGACGCCGGCCTGATCGAGCTGCGCCGCGGGCGCGGCGCGGTGGTCGCCGCCGGCGCCGCCCGCGACCTCGCCCCGCTCGCCGACGCCGTGCAGGCGCTCGCGTCCACCGCCCGGCGGCTCGGGGTCCCGCCCGAGACCACGCTCGCCCTCGTCAAGGAGGCCCTGCGATGACTCCCGCCCCGGCCACCGCGCCCGGCCGCACCGCGACCCCGGTCCCCCGCCGCGCCGCCACCACGCTGGTCACGCTCGTCGTCCCGCTGGTCGTCATGGTCGCGACGGTGGCCCTGGCGCTCTCCTGGCGCGACCGCCTGCCGGACCCCGTCGCGTCGCACTGGGGCCCCGACGGCGTCGACGGCGCCTCGTCGTTCGCCGGACTGGTCTCGATCGTGCCCCTGCTCGGGCTGCCGGCGGCCGTGCTCGCGTGGTGGTTCGCCTTCGCCGCCGGCCGCTCGGCGCTCTCGCGGCGCACCGCCGCGGCCATCGCGCTCTGGACGAGCACCTTCGCGTGCGCGATGACGGTCGTGACGCTGTCCGCCCAGCTCGACGTCGACCACTGGTCGCAGGCCCGCGACCTCGACGGCGGCCTCGCGCTGGCCTTTGCGGTCCCCGTCGTCGTCGCCCTCCTCGGCGCCTGGGTCACGCCCGGCGACGGCCCCGCGCCCGCCGCGTCCCCGGTGCCCGACTCCGCACCGCGCCTGGCGCTGCCCGACGGCGGCCAGGCGGCCTGGGTGCGCCGCGTCGACTGGGTGCACCCCGCCGTGATCGTGGCGATCGTCGTCGGCTTCTCCGCGCTCATGGGCGCGATCACGCGCTCGTGGTGGTTCCCCGTGACGATCGGCGCGTTCCTGCTCGCCGTGCTGGTGGGCCTCAGCGGGTGGACGGTGACCGTCGACGGCCGCGGCCTCGTCGCCAAGGCCCGCCTCCCCCGGCCGCGCCTCGTGTTGCCCCTGGACGAGGTCGAGCACGCCGAGGTGGTCGACGTGCACCCGCTGCGGGAGTTCGGCGGCTGGGGCCTGCGCGTGGGCCTGGGCGGCCGGGTCGGCCTCGTCGTGCGCTCCGGCGAGGCGCTCGAGGTGACGCGCACGGGCGGGCGCCGCGTCGTCGTGACGGTGGACGACGCCGCGACCGGCGCGGCCCTGCTCAACACCCTCGCGGCACGCGCCCGCGGCTGAGCCCGTCTCGCGATGTGAGGCGTACCGACCGGTAACCCTTGTCCCCCGGCCGAGGCCGGTTCTAATGTCGCCAGCCGACGCGGTCCGAGGATCGGACCGGCGGTCTCGCGCCACGAGACACCTGGGAAGGAGGCGGCGCCATGGCTGAGCTCCGGGCGCTGCCCACGATGCGCCGAATGCCGGGCTGTCAGATGCCCGGCGCCGGCGCCTGACGGGGGTCCGCTCCCCCGTCCGCGGTCCAACGAGGGACCCGAGGTCGCCGGCGACCCCGTCCCCCGTCCGCCCCGTGGCGCCACGGCACCCGCGTGCCCGGCGCCCTGCCGCGAAGGACCGCCATGGCCATCAGCACCTCCGTCCGCGCGCACCCCGCGCACCCCGTCAGCCTGCGCGGGGTCTCCCGCGCGTTCCCCGCCCCCGGCGGCGGGCCGGCGACCACCGTCGTCGCCGACGTCACCCTCGACGTCGCCGCCGGCGAGATCGTCGCCCTCCTCGGCCCCTCCGGGTGCGGCAAGTCGACGCTGCTCCGCCAGGTCGTCGGCCTCGACGTCCCGACGACGGGCCGCGTCCTCATCGACGGCACCCCCGTCGCGGGCGCCGACCCGCGCTGCGCCGTCGCGTTCCAGGAGCCGCGCCTGCTCCCGTGGCGCACGCTCGCCCAGAACGTCGCGCTCGGCCTGCCGCACGGCACCGACCGCGCGACCGGGCGCCGGCGCACCCGCGAGCTCCTCGAGCTCGTCGGCCTCGGCGACTGTCTGCACCACCGGCCGCGGCAGATCTCCGGCGGGATGGCCCAGCGCACGGCGCTCGCCCGGGCGCTCGCCCGCAACCCCGGCGTCCTCGTCCTCGACGAGCCGTTCGGCGCGCTCGACGCGCTGACCCGGCTGCGGATGCAGGACCTCCTGCTCGACGTGCACGCCGTCGAGCCGACGACGGTGCTCCTCGTCACGCACGACGTCGACGAGGCGCTCTACCTGGCCGACCGCGTGGTCCTGCTCGGCCGGCCCGAGGGCGCCCCGCGCACGGCCCCGAGCACCGTCCGCGAGGTGCTCACCGTGCCGGGTGCCCGCCCCCGCGACCGGGGCGACGCCGACCTCGCCGCCCTGCGGGCGCGACTGCTCGACGGGCTCGGGGTGCCGACCCACCACGCCGAACGCCCGTCGCCCGACCTGCACCACTCCATCTGACCCGTCCGACCGACCGACCCGACCCGACCGACCCGACCCGACCGACCCGATCGACTCACCCACCACGAGAGGAATCCCATGAGGATCCGCAGAGCACTGTCCGTCCCGGTGTCCGCCGCGGCGCTCGCCGCCGTCGCCACCCTGATGCTCAGCGGCTGCGTCGCGGGCGAGTCGTCCACACCCGACGCGCCCGCCGCCGGCGCGACCGCCGGGACGTCGGGCGAGAGCGAGTGGAGCGCCGACACCCTCAACCTCGACTTCGCCACGTACAACCCGCTCAGCCTCATCATCAAGGAGCAGGGCTGGATCGAGGAGACGCTCGGCGACTCCGTCACGGTCACCTGGACCCAGTCGGCGGGCTCCAACAAGGCGAACGAGGCGCTGCGCGCCAGCGCGATCGACGTCGGCTCCACGGCCGGCAGCGCCGCCCTGCTCGCGCGGGCCAACGGCTCCCCGATCCGCACGATCGGGATCTACACGCAGCCCGAGTGGGCCGCGATCGTCGTGCCCGAGGGCTCCGACATCGACTCCGTCGAGGACCTGCGCGGCCGGTCCGTCGCGGTGACGAAGGGCACCGATCCCTACTTCTTCCTCCTGCAGGCGCTCGAGGCGCACGGGGTCGGGCTCGACGAGGTCGAGGTGCAGAACATCCAGCACGCCGACGGCCGCGTCGCCCTCGAGAACGGCTCCGTCGACGCCTGGTCCGGCCTCGACCCGATGATGGCCGACAGCGAGATCAACGGCGGCACGCACCTCGTGTACCGCAACATCGACTTCAACACCTACGGGTTCCTCAACGCCCGCGAGGAGTTCCTCGAGCGCTCGCCCGACCTCGCGCAGGTCGTCCTCGACGCGTACGAGAAGGCCCGCGCGTGGGCGCTCGAGAACCCCGAGGAGACCGTGCGGATCCTCGCGGACGTCGCCGCGATCGACCCCGCGATCGCCGAGAAGGTGCTCCTCGAGCGCAC